>JAUWEX010000242.1 GCA_030607235.1 Planctomycetota bacterium
GCGATTTCGGTCGAGGGGCGCATCGAGGGGATGGATCGCGCCTGTTGCGAGACGTTCGTTCGCGCGCTCGCGCCGTTCGTGCCGCACTTCGCCGAAGAGGTCTGGCGCGTGGCGCTGGACGGCGCGGGGTCGGTGCACGAGATGCCCTGGCCCGCCTACGACCCGGATATGGTCAGGGAGGACGAGGTCGAGATACCCGTGCAGGTCAACGGCAAACTGCGCGCCAAAATTACAATGCCGGCGGACGCCGATGAGGAGGCCGTCAAAGCGCAGGCGTTGCAGGACGAGAACGTGCAGCGCAACATCGAGGGCAAGGAAGTCCGCAAAGTGATTTTTATCAAGGGGCGTCTGATCAACATAGTAGCGAATTAGCGACTTCCGATATCGGGTGCCCGCGGCCGCCGTCTCCGCCACAACGACGGAAGCAGAAAATGGAAGAAGTCGAGAAACCAAAGATTCCACCCGCACAAAAAAACGCTTTGCGAAATGGAACGCGGATTTTGCGTGCAATCGCGCTGGTTATCGTCCTTGCGGGCACGGCGCTGCGGATGCAGGACTTCGCCAGCCCGTGGACCAGCGACCACCGCGGCTGGTCGGGCTCGTACTACGGCAACATCGCCCGCAACTACGTCGAGCACGGCTACCTCACGACGAAATTCGGCGCCGTGCAAAACGTCGCCCCGCGCGATGCGTCCGAATTCGTCTACTACGTCAACCACCCGCCGCTTTTCGGCCTGCTTGTCTCGGTTTCGTTCCACGTCTTCGGCGTATCCGAGTGGGCAGTGCGGCTGGTGCCGCTCGTCGCCTCGGCGATTTCGCTGCTGCTGATTTTTCTCATCGCGCGCAAACTCTGGGGCGAGACTGTGGCGCTGTACGCGCTGGCGGCCTTCGCCGTGATGCCGATGGGTGCGTTCTTCGGGACGCTGGCCAACGTGCAGGGGCCGGTGGTGCTGTTATTCTGCCTGCTGACGATTTACTTCTACCTGCTATTCCGTGACAGGCCCTCCGCGGCTAACGCCGCACTTATGTGCGCGGCGTTCACGCTGGGCGCGCTGACCGACTGGCCTGCATTCTGCCTCGCGCCGCTGCTCGCGATACACTATTACGTCTGGAAACCTCGCGCGCGCCGCTCGCGGCTGGTGCTGCCGCCGCTACTTCTGGTGGTGGTTCTCGGCGCGGCTTACCTGCCGTATTCCAACTGGCTGCTGGGCGCGGAGCCGTTCGATCTCTCGCAATTACGCGACCAATTCCTGTGGTGCAGCGACGGAGCGGGCGCCGACAGCCCCTCCGGCGACGGCTTCACGCCGCTGGGGTGGTTCGCCCGGGTTTTCGGCGGGTGGTGGCCGGTCTACTTCACGCCGCCGGTGCTGTTGCTGCTCGCGGCCTGGACGGCGGTCGTGGCGGTGCGCATCAGGTGGTCGAGGTCCGACGCGGCGGACGGGATATTCCTCCTGACGCTGGTCTTCGCGCTGCTGTACATCTTCATCTTCCGGCAGGGCGCGTACGTGCACTCCTACTGGTCCTTCTACGCGCTTGTCCCGGCGTCGCTGGCGTGCGGCCTGTGTGTCAAGACCGCCGCGGAGCGCGTCTTCGCGAAACATACAACCCGCATCGCCATCGGCGCAGCCGTCATGCTGGTCATCGCCGCATCGTCGCTGGCCGTGCTCACCAATCTTTGGGCCGACCTCTCGGACACCTCCGACGCGCAGATCGCCGTCGAACTCGACGAGCGCTGCGGCGGCGAGGGCCGCATAGTTACCGACGTCTGCCAAAAGGAACTGCTGTACTTCTACCTGAACCAACCGATTTCGGGCGTGCACTTCGACCCGGAAAGCCTCGCCGAAATCGCCGAAGACAAAAGCATCGACTATATTTACCTCAGCGCGAAGGTTCCGGGCAACGCGCCGCTGTACAACTTTCTCGCCGAGGCCGACCCCGACTACTGGCTCTCGCGGGACGGCGCGAAATGCAGCGGGATGCTCGTCCGGCGCGAAAAACTCGCGCAGGCGCTCGAGGCGATGAAGGCGCAGCCGGAAAAATAATGTTCCGCCGTGCCCGCAAAAATAGTATCATAAAAGGTTGATAAATTTTTACGCGACGCATTAACAGGAGAACCCAATGTCCAAAGGCATCACCCCCAGGGCCAAAGATTATTCGCGCTGGTACAACGACATCGTCCAAAAGGCCGAACTGGCCGAGCATGCGCCGGTCAAGGGCTGCATGGTCATTCGCCCATACGGCTACGCGATATGGGAAAACATCCAAAAACACCTCGACGCGCGCATCAAGGAAACCGGTGCGCAGAATGCCTATTTCCCGATGCTCATACCGGAGAGTTTTCTCAGCAAGGAAGCCGACCACGTCGATGGCTTCGCACCGGAATGCGCGGTGGTAACGCACGGCGGCGGCAAAAAACTCGAAGAGCCGCTGATGCTGCGGCCCACCAGCGAGACGATCATCTGCCACATGTTCTCCAAGTGGGTGCAGTCGTGGCGCGACCTGCCGATGATGATAAACCAGTGGGCCAACGTGATACGCTGGGAGAAGCGTCCGCGACTTTTCCTGCGCACGACCGAATTTCTCTGGAAGGAAGGCCACACCTGCCACGCCACGCGCGAAGAGGCCCAGGCCGAGGCGCTGCAGATGCTGGAGGTCTACCGCGAGTTCGCCGAGATGCAACTGGCGATGCCGGTGCTGATGGGCACGAAGAGCGATTCCGAAAAATTCGCCGGCGCGGTCAACACCTACCCCATCGAGGCGATGATGCAGGACAAAAAGGCCCTGCAGGCTGGGACCTCGCACCTGCTGGGCGAGAACTTCTCCAAGGCCTTCGACATAAAATTCCAGGACAAAGACGGCAAGAGCGCCTACGTATGGCAGACCTCGTGGGGCGTAACCACGCGGTTGATCGGCGGCGTGATAATGTCGCACAGCGACGACAGCGGCCTCGTCCTGCCGCCGCAGATCGCGCCTATCAGAACCGTCATCGTGCCCATCGTCAAAAAAGACGCCGACGTTACGCGCCTGATGACCCTCTGCGAAAACCTGCACAACGCGCTGCCCGCCGGCACGACCCTGCTCGACGACCGCGAGCAGTACAGCCCGGGGTGGAAGTTCAACGAGTGGGA
>JAUWEX010000247.1 GCA_030607235.1 Planctomycetota bacterium
ATACTGCGAAGAAATAAAAAAAAGCGCCGCGGATGACAAACGCGTAAAATTCGCCGGTTCGCTCGAAAACGCCCGGATAGACGAGGCGCTGAGTCGCATCGACGCGCTGGTCGTGCCCTCTATCTGGTACGAAAACTCGCCCCTGACGATCGAGGAAGCGATTTTGACCCGCACACCGATGATCGTTTCGAACATCGGCGGGATGAAGGAGCGTATCGGCGAGGTAGGCGGGCTGACGTTCCGCATGGGATCGGCGGCGAGCCTGGCCGGGAAAATGCGAATGCTCGCGGGCAATGTGCGGCTACTGGAATCGCTGCGGCCCGATCCCTCAAAGGCCGTCGCCGCCTCCGACGAGGCCTCGCGCTTCGTGCGCCTGTACGCCGAGGCGACCACAAAATAAAACAGGACGGCCCGAAGACCGTCCTGTCGTTTTCGCGCGAAAAAACTACCTGAAGAAGTCACGTCTCTCTCTTTCGGCTTTGCGAATCGCCTTTTCCTTTTCTTTCTTCTTGCGTCGTCTCTGATCGCTGGGCTTTTCGTAGGCCGATTTCTGCTTCACCTGTTTGAGGATACCTTCCCTGGCGCACATTTTGCTAAAGGCGCGCAGGGAGGACTCCAGATTTTTCCTGTCGCGGACCTGAATCCTGACTGCCATTAAAAACTTCACCCCCTTTCGAGGTTTCCGGCTGTTTCTTCTGTAAAATTGGGAAGCGGGCATTTTATCACCACATCCCGCCGTGTCAAGGACTCTCCGTTTATTTTCATCGGCACACACAATCCGCCCCTGCAACAAAACCCGCAACAATTTTCCCGAGGCCCCAAAAACAGTCCCCGCCTGTGCGAGAGACCGCCAACCACACAGCAAGATTACAAGTTTCGCCAGTGAGTGCAAGCGACGCGCTCCGCGCGTTAGCACGGCAGCGAGCGGGTCTTGAAATGAGTGGCTGCTCCGCGATTGGCTGCGGGCCTCGCGCGCCCTCGATATTTTTTTGAGTTTCGGCCTGCGGTGTGCCGATAATCCCCTCGGACAAGAACGATTACTTATCTGAGGGTTACCATGAAGATTTTCGCAATCGCTTTTGCTGTGCTGGCCTGCGCCGGCCTGTGCTCGTGCAGCATGATATCCTACTCGCCTAATACCGCCGCAATAGAAGAGGGTCCGGTCTCGCCGGTCAACACGCTCTATATCGTGCTGGACGCACTGGAACGCGGCGACACGGCGACCGCACAGGCCCATACCCTTTACGGCAAGGACGTTGACTGGCCGCAGGTCATGGCGACGTATCGCTCCGCGCCCGACAACCTGCGCGTAAAAAAAATCATTTACAAGGACAAACACCCCGAACAGCACAACAGTTCGATCGTATATTACGAAATGCGCTCGGGCAAAAGCGGTATCGTATATTTCACCAAGGTCAACGGCAAGTGGTACTGGGGCAGCAAGATCAATACCGCTTTCGGAATAATCAGGCCGCCGGAAGAATCAAGCCCGCAGGATCGATAACGCCATACGCAGTAAAACAAAAAAGCGGCGGGTGGTGCCCGCTCACAAACGAGGAGGCGGGGACGCCCCGCAGCCCAGGCAGCGCCTGGAGGCAATAGGGAAGTAGCCACTCATTTCAACAAACGCTTCGCTGCTTTTCGCCCTTCGGCGAAAAGGGCACTTGCTTCCATCCACTAACAAATCCTGTGCGCGGATTGCAAAGGCGATTTTGATTCAGAACAGTTCTCAAAACCGTTACAGAACTGTTCTAAATTCTGGCGAATTTTGTGCGCGGATTGCAAAGGCGATTTTAATTCAGAACAGTTCTCAAAACCATTACAGAACTGTTCTGAATTAGTCTGCTTTATCGGCGGGTGCGGATCTCGAAGACGAGGTCTTTTTTGGCGATATGCTCCGGCGAGGCGCTTTGCTTGTCCTGGATTTCGATGCTCAGGGTGGAGTTGCCGTCGGCGACGCGCGGCAGATTGAAGCGGCGGCAGGTGAAAAAGTCGTAGATGTATTTTCGCGTCTGGTGTTCGAGCGAGCATTCGTACTTCCAGACGGTCTTGCCGCTCGAGTCGGTTATCAGGTAGCGGACGCTGAGCGAAACAAGAAAGCCGTTCTCGCCCTCCACGCAGCAAAACCTCTCCGGCTCGCTGTAGACGATGACCTCCTCGCCGGATTCGAAAACCAGTTGGGAAAATTCGTCGTATTTAGCGTAGTACATAACGCGGCGGCAGAGTTTGAGCGTGTCAATGTGCAGCGGCATCTCGGAGCGAACGCGCTGCACCAGCGATTCGAGGCCGGAGAGCGATTTCTCGATGTCGCCGAGTTTGTATTCGAGATATATCTTTACGTGCTGGACGAGGAGTTTGTCGGCGCCGGACGGGGGCGTGTTTTTGAGCAGTTCGTAGGCCTGATGCGGCTTGCCTTCGTGGATTAGCGCCAGTGCCCTGAGCAGGTCGGCGCCGCCTTTTTTGGCGGAGATTTTTTTGAACAGGTCGAGGAGTTCGCGATCGAGTTTTTCCTCGGCGGTCGGCTCGGCGACAACGACGTCTCTTTCATCGGGAGTGGATACTTCGTCGCTCACAGGCCACACTTCGCCCTTTTCCGGCCCTGTCAGAAAGCGATATTTATCGGGAAAGACCTCTTCGCGCTTGTGGGATTCGGTGTCGCCGGCGTCGATGACGGGCGTGTCGGACAGCGGCGCAAAGGTCGGGTTCTCCACGACGGCGTCGGGCAGTTCGCCGGATTTGTCGGGCTTGAGGAACGAACACGACGTCGCCGGCAATGACAACAGAACCAACGTACAAGCCACGTATGTGATGCGTTTCATCACATTCCCCTCTCATTATCAATTTGAAATGTGATCACGAAAAAACAGTGTGCGTATGAAGTTTATATTTTATACTTTATATTCTACCCCACAACCGCCCCGTGTAAAGCAATTTCCCAAAAAATATGCAGGCTCAAAATTAACCGCAGGCAGGGCCTGCTGCCAAACGGGGAGTAACCACATATTTCAATCCGCCTGAGGCGGACTCGCTGTCTGTCGCC
>JAUWEX010000297.1 GCA_030607235.1 Planctomycetota bacterium
GATACCCCGTACCGCCAGAGAACTCATCGAACTGTTCCGGCAGCACAAGATCCGCGCCGACAAGCGCAAGGGCCAGAACTTCCTGGTCGACACCAACCTTTTGCGCTACGTCGCCGAAGCCGGCGAGTTGACCCGCGACGACCTCGTGCTCGAAGTCGGCACGGGCACGGGCCTGCTGGCGCGGGAGATCGCGGCGCGCTGCGGGCGGCTGGTAACGGTAGAGTTGGACCGCGCGCTGGCCGCGCTTTCCGACAAGTTTCTCGCCGAATACGACAACGTTACCCACGTCTCCGGCGACATCCTGAAATCCAAACACGCGCTCAACCCCAAGGTCGTGGCCAAACTCCGCGAGTTCGCGCCGGATTTCGCGCGGCTCAAGGTGGTCTCGAACCTGCCCTTCGGTATCAGCACCCCCTTCATCGGCACCTGCGCCGAGGGCGGGCTGGAATTCGAGCGGATGGTGCTGATGGTACAAAAGGAAGTCGCCGAGCGCCTGGCCGCGAAGCCCGGTACCAGGGACTACGGCTACCTGACGGTGATGGTGCGGTACCACTGCGCCGTGCGGCACCTGAAGGACCTGCCGCCGCAGGTGTTCTGGCCGACGCCGGCGGTAACCTCGGCGGTGATACGCATCACGCCGCAGCCGGTCGAGCGGCCCGCGCGGGATTACGCGACCTTCCGCGCGCTGGCGCGGACGATATTCAACCACCGCCGCAAGAGCCTGCACAATTCGATTTCGTACAGCAAACTCCTCGGCAGGGACAAGGCCGCGATATGCGCTGCGATCGAGGCTGCGGGGTTCGATCCCGAAATTCGCGGCGAGAACCTAAGCGTCGAGCAACTCGTCGACCTCGCCGACGTGCTAACACAAAGATAATCACGGGAAACTATCCGCAGATTTCGCAGATTTCACAGATTTTTCAATTCACTGATTACTTAATTCAGAACAGTTCGGTAAGGGTTTGGAGAACTGTTCTGAATTAAAATCGCCTTCGCAATCCGCGCACAAGATTTGTCAGTGTGTGGAAGCGACGCGCTTCTGTCGCCGAACGGCGACAGACAGCGAGCGGCAGGCAACGCCTGCAAGCAAAACATTCTCCACCCATTACAAGACTCGCTCCTTGTTTTTCACCTTACGGCGAAAAAACGCAGTCGCTTCACTTTTCGCCAGTGGGTGGCAGCGACGCGCCCTGTGCCAAAGGCACAGCAGCAAGCGGTTTTTGTAATAGATGGCTACTTCCCTTTTTGCAGCGGGGCGTCCCCGCCTCTGCGGTGAAATACAACATCTTAAAATGCTTTATTTATAGACGTAGAGGTACTTGCCCAGCACCATGCACAACCTGCCGTCGATGATCCTGCAGTTGCGCTCGACGCGCCCTTCGTGAATCAGCCCGCGCACGATTACCTCCTCGCCGGTCTTCACGTCCATCACGAATATCTTTATCTCCGTATAGTGTTCGTACAGGACGCCTTCCGCCGACCTCCCCACCGTCCGCCGCTTATACTGCATGTGAAAAATCCTCATGTAGTCTCCCCGCACTTCCGCAGAGGTCACGCGACCCGTGAACGAGGTCGTCTTGCTCCACTCGATTTTGCCGGTCTTTATGTCGTACATGGTAACGACAAGGCTGCCGTTGTAAGGTTTGCGCAAAAACAGCACCCTGTCGTCCTGCACGCACACGCGCCCGCAATAGTCCTTCAGCGGGATTTCGGTTCGGGTCGCAGTTGCGCCGTCAAACAACACCGCAGGCTGGATACCGCCGCCGTGGCTGATAACCATATATCGCTCGGAAGCGTGCCTTTGCAGAAAGCGGCCGGCCCCGCCGCCGGGTCTGCTGAAAATCACCCTGCCGGTGAACAAGTCTATCACGTGGGTAACGCCGCCGTTGTCGCTCACGCCGAGCAGCCTCTCCGCCGCGACGTTAAACTCGCTGCTCGCGCCCTGTCCCAGAGTCATGCTCATGCGGAGTTTGCCGGTTAGCACATCATAGACATCGCATACCTCGCGCCGCCCGTGAATGGCTATGACCGCATCGCCGGCGTGCGCCAGATACGCATACTCGTCGTCAGC
This sequence comes from Planctomycetota bacterium, assembly GCA_030607235.1. Classification (GTDB taxonomy): domain Bacteria; phylum Planctomycetota; class B129-G9; order B129-G9; family B129-G9; genus JAUWEX01. Next base: position 2,072 of record JAUWEX010000297.1, read on the forward strand.
GGGCAATGCACACCGGAATTTGATATCGCCGGCGGCGCAATCCACGAATACCGCGAAACTCCCCCCCGCCTTTTTCTTCACCAGCGGCAAAAGATTGTTCGCGGCGAACCGGCCGGCGGCCTCATTCCGGTGCTGGCAAAAATAACCGGGCTTGACCCACAGCGTCTTTCCGGTCTTGAGGTCGATGGCGTAAATCCGATCCGGTTCCCGGCTCATCCCTCCGATCTTACTCGACTTCGCGCAAATCACGACCGTGTCGCCGGAGTAATACCCCCATTTTATCAAGGAGGTCCTCACGGCGGGCGGCTTGCTGAGGGTCAGCATGATAGTCTTGGGAGGCAACTGGCTGGGGTAATTTTTAGGGTCCCGCGGTTTGTAGACCACCTCGAGTTTCTCGCCAATGGCCCCGTCCTTTATCGCATCCTCGACGTCGCCGTAGTTATTGATGGTCCTGCCC
>JAUWEX010000060.1 GCA_030607235.1 Planctomycetota bacterium
GCGAGATAATCCGCGCGCACGGGCGGGCGGAATATGCCAAGTTCGACCAGAAAGCGGCAGCGCTCTTTGCGCCCGTCGAAAAGAATCCCACCGCAGAGGGCTGCCTTGAGGTAGTCAGACAATACCCCAACAGCATTGCCGCGCTCAAGTCGCTGGTTATGCTGGCCGGGATTTACGAAAAGCAGGATCGGAAGCCACAGGCCGTCATGGCGCTCAAACGAGCCGCGCAGCGTTTTGAAGACGGAGCCGAACTGGCGGCAGCGCTGGTAATGCTGCAACGCCTCGCAATCGATATCGGCGACTACGACACGGCTCGTCGCGCGTTGGAGCGACTGGCTGCGATGCCTTCGGAAATGACGGGCGGTATCAAGGGCATAGGCGCGAACGCGACGGAATTCGCCAGGATACAGACAGCCCTGATTGAGGCGCGGCTGGCGTCGGATCCCAAAGGCGTAAAGGCCAGCAAGGATGCGGTAATGAAAAAACTGGTTGATATTTCAGGCCACGACCTTGGCAAAAAAATGCCGACAGACCTGCTGGATATCGACGGCTACCGCCCGAAATTCATGGCCGACAAGATTGTCGCACTGCGCGGCGGCATGGTACAGTGTCTGGATGTCAATACGGGCAAGGCCCTGTGGTCGTTCACCCCTAAGCGGGCGTGGCTGGGGCTGGAGATCGTCATTGATAAAAAAAGCGGAAAGTCCGCCTGCAAGGTCTATCCGGGCGGCGTTGCGGCCAAGGCCGGCATCGCCAACGGAGACGTCCTGACGCGCGTAAACGGCAGGCACACAAGAGACGCCCGCAGCCTGAATAGGGTCTTGGACCAGATCAGGCCCGGCCAGAAGGTGACCGTGGAGTACACGCGCAACGGCAATGCCCTCAAGGCCGCCCTCGTCGCCCAACAGGCGCCCGCCGTAATAACCCCCCAGCCGCTCAAGACCTACTTTGGCGCAAGCGGAAAACTGATACTACATTATTCGAACGGCATATATACCATCGACGTTCACACCGGAAAGACAATACCCTCTGCAATCCAGAAAGCCATTACCGGCTCGCGCGACCTCGTCTTTACCAGTAAAATCCGCGACAGCCACACCACCATAACACTGATACACACCCCGACCGGCAAGATAGCGGCACAGTTTCCCCTGATCGCATCCAAACACCATATCAGGAACGTTTCGCTGGCCGGCGACAACCTTATCGTAAAGAGGTATCTCGGCATGGGGAGCGGGATCGTTGAAATATACGACATCGTTACCGGCGAGGTGCGCTTTGTGAAGAATGTTGGCCACAGCGGTTCCTTCTTTGTTGCAGGCAATCGCATCGTCGGGCATTCCATCTCCCCCAACCGTCTTCAGGAGAACCAACAGGAAGTAACCGACCTGCAAACTGGCCGCAAGATTGCGGACAAAGACGGAAAGTTCTTCCCCGAGTATGATGCCCGTCCTATGGGCAGGCTGCTGTACTTGGTTAACGACAGCAAAACTGTTATCATCGACGGCGACACCACCAAAATACTTTACAGCGGCAAGACCGACAACTCCTGTTTCATGATGGCAGATGATAAACTACTAAAGATATCGCCCAACAACACTATCACTGCCATAGACATCAACAGCGGCAAGACCGCATGGAGCACTCGATATGCCGCGAGAGGCCCCCTGCAAAGTCGCATGATCGCCGGCGGACAAATCGTGCTGTGCCACAATCAGGGCCGGGAGATATCCCTAAACATAATTGACATTGACACGGGCAAGCAAGTAATCAATATCACTAAGACCCTCAGCGGCAGCGGCAAGGTCCGTGTAACAATAGCAGGCAATAAATTATGCGTACTCTTTGGTGGAACGATATACGTTCTGGACGAAAAACCACAATAACAACCACGGCAAGGACATGATGAAAAAACTAATCATCTGCGGGCTGGCGGCGGCGATGCTGACGCTTTGCACCAACCATGCCGAAATATACGGCAATAAAGGCCAACAAGAAAAGCCCAAAGAAGAAGTCCTCTACACGGGGTTTTTCCATACGGACAAAATGCTCCAGACGATGATGGACGAGGCCGAAAACCTGGCGGCGAAAGGCAGGCGCACCGAGGCGGTCCTGCGGTACCGCGACTCGCTGCAATACGCGCTGGACATGGCCCCCGACGCAATGCAGCCGCTCTCCGACACGCCCGAAGACGGCATGACGCGCTACATGCCGTGCAGCAGTTATTGCCTCGGCAAAATACTCGAGGCCGACGCCGCAACGCTGGCGGAATACCGCGACTCGGTCGAACACATCGCGGCGAAAAAATTCAAACAGGCGTCCCTGCGGCACAACGGCGCGGCGTTTATTGAAATCGGCCGGCGCTACCCGATGACGAAAAGCGGCACGGCAGCCACGGTCGCGGCGGGCGATATCGCGCGCGAAAACTGCGACTACCTGCGCGCGTCTCACTGCTACACAATCGCCCGGCGCGCTCACGCGGCGCTGCTTCAGACCGGCTACACGACACGCTCGGAATACGCGGCTTTGATAGCGAAGGCCGCTTGGGTTTTCGGCGAGCGCAACGACAAGGCGGGGCTGCTCAATATCAAGGCTACGCTGGACGAAGACGAAAAACTGGCGCGGACCCGCACGACGATCGAAAGGGAACCCATCGAAATAAGCAAGATCGTCGATGAGGCTCTCGCCGCGATCAAGCCCGAAAAGCCCCTGCCCGAGGGCGACTATCCGACCTTCGGCGGCCGCAACTCGCGCGGCATGATGCAGGCGGACCCGCCCGCCGGCCTCAACGCCGTGGCCTGGCGGCACGAAGTCGAACACAAGCCCGCGCAGGAAAACCTGTATTTCGGCGATTACGAAAAAATGCACATCTCTCTGCGCAAGGCCTTTCTCACGCCCGAACCGATCTTGCACGACGGCAGGCTGCTCGTAAACACCGGCCACTCGCTGATGACCATGAACGCCGCGGACGGCTCGGCGGTCTTCGGCGGCAAACTCACGGTCGCCGAGACCGAAAAAAGATTCGTGTCCAACATCAAACCCGCTGAATTTTGCGCGGTGCGCGACGGAAAAATCTTTCTGTCGGTCCACGCACGGATGCAAATCGGATGCATGATACACCAAGAACGCGCGATCGCCGCGCTGGACGCAAAAACCGGCAAGATACTCTGGCACAGCAAAGACAGCGGGATGCTGCCCAACGAGGCGGCCTGCACCGCGCCGGTCGTCGCGGGCGACAACGTGATCTTCGCGTCGTGGACACGCGGCAAGGACAACAACCACTTCTACATGCTCTGCCTCGACGCGAAAAACGGAAAAATGAAATGGCGCCGCAAACTCGCCGGGGCCGTCAACTACGAGAACAAAGGCGCATCCGACATAATCGCCCTGAGCGGCAACACCGCGGTGCTGGCGTCTTCGTGCGGGGCGATCTTCGGGATCGATATCAGTTACGGCGAAATTAAATGGGCCGTGAAATACGATCTGGATTACAGCAGATGTTACCGGGACCTCAAAATACCCACGACTCGACTGGCCCGCTATTGGTGCGTCAACAGCCCGGTCATCGTCAATGATTGCGCCATCTTCAGCCCGTTGTTTTCAGAACGCCTGCTGTGCCTCGAACTCGCGTCGGGCCGAACGCGCTGGACGTTGGACCTGCCGCGGTTCGACTACATCGCCGGAATCGACGGCGACAGGCTGTTCATTGTCAACGACGACGTGCTGGAATACGACATCCCCAGCGGCAAGATCGTTCGGCGCAGCCCTCTGTCAATCCCCGCTCCGGACACCCCCATTGAGGATATTCCCGCTCCGGCGGGCCGACCCGCGCTGACCAAAAACGCGCTCTACATTTCCACCCAAAAAGGGCTATACCGCTACGACCGCAAAACAAGGGAAACCTCGAAAATCCTCGACTGGGCGAAGTACAACATGCAACCGGGTAATTTGCTGTGCTCAAAGGACCGGCTGTTCGTGGTGAATTTCAACGAAATAGTCGCCCTCGCCGCAAGCACCTCGCCGACCGGCGAAGAAGCGGCGCCGACCGGCGTATCTAGCGGGCGATAACGGCGACCGAGACCCGTGAGGCACCGCCGCGGCGCAACATGCGGGCGCACTCCATCAATGTGCCGCCGGTCGTCATCACGTCATCCACCAGCAATACATGCCTTGCTTTCACATCGGCGGATTTTTTCAGCGCGAAGGCGTTGAGCAGATTCGTCCGCCGCTGCGGCGCGCTCAGGCGCATCTGCTGGGTCGTGCGGCGAATCCGGCGAAGACACGAAGCATACGGCAGGTCGAGCGCGCGGGCGAGTTTGCGGGCGAGAAGCGCGGACTGGTTGTAGCCGCGCCCGAAACGGCGCATCCAGTGCAGCGGAACCGGCACGACGAGGTCGATTTCGGCAGGCTCCATCCGAGCGGCGACCACTGCGGCGAGTTCTGCGGCGAGCGGCGCGGACAGGTGGGCGCGGCGGCCGAACTTCAGCGCGCGCACGAGCGTGCCCAGCGGCCCGTCGTAATCGCCGACGCTGACCGCCCGGTGGAAGTTGATATGCGACTCGTAACAGCGTGGACAGGCCACGGCGAGGTCGGGCGGGCGACGCATCCCGGCGCCGCACCGCGGGCAGGCGTGCTCGGGCGACGCGATTGCGTCGAGGCAGTCGCGACAGAGCAACAGCGGGTGATGCGCGGTGGCCAACCCGCCGCACGATAGACATACCGTCGGGTAGACGGGATTGAGGATTCGCGATAAAAGTCGCAGCACAGCGCTCATTTGTCCCGTTTTTCCTCGCCAGGTTTTCCGCCCCCGGTTTGGGGTCGGAACTCCTCGCCGTATATCTCGAGGATCGCCACCAACAGCGCCGCTATCACCGGCCCGACGATGAAGCCCATCATCCCGAACATGAAGATGCCGCCGACGGTGGAGATAAAGACCAGCAGCGAGTGCAGGCCGGCCTTTTTGCCCACCAGCATCGGCCGCAGGATATTGTCCACCAGCGAAATCGGCAGGCTGATGCCGATGAGGAACAGTCCCTGCCAGATGTCGCCGAGGAGTATTTCGATTATGCCCACGGGCACCAGGATAATCCACGAGCCGATCGGTATGATCGAGAAAAGGACCATCAGGATACCCAGCAGCAACCATGCCTCCACGCCGCAGATTTTGAGCGCGACCGCACCCAGCGCGCCCTGCGCCAGCGCTACCAGAAGCGTTCCCAGCACGGTCGCTTGGGCGATGGAGGTAAAACTACGAACGATTCTGTCTTCGTATTTGTCCTCGAGCGGGCTTATTTTGCGGAAATATCCGACCATTGCCGCACCGTCGCGGAAGAAGAAGAACATGGCAAAGAGGACGAAAAACATGTAGGCAATCAGCGATACGACGCTCTGCGAGGCGGACACAACCAAGCCCGGCAGGACCTTGGCAATACTCGAAGCGGCTGTTTTGGCCGCGGCGATCAGGTCTTCGCGTTCTATTTCCAGTTGTTCGATCGTCGCTGCAACGTCTTCTTTGGTGATGCCGATTTTTTCGAGGATTTCGGAATTGAAAACGTTTTCGGCGCCCTCCGCTTCGATCCTGTCGTAGAATTTATTGACGTAATTGCCGGCGTTTTCGGAAAAATCGGCAGCCTGGCCGATGACGGCCTGGCCCAGCAGATAGGTGGGGTACAGCAACGCCAGCGTCAGCGTAATGCAGCACACCAGCGAAGCCAGCCCTTTGCGACCGCGCATCAGCCGCAAAAGCACCTTGTAGTAAGGATAAAAGAGCGTCGCAAAAGTCGCAGCGAGCAGCAGCGGAATCACGAACATTTCGACCATTTTGAAAAACACCACCCCCAGCAGCACCAACACCAGCAGCAGGAACCCCCGGCCCAGGCTAAAGGTATTGACCGGCGCGAAAGACCTGTTGCGGGGCGGGCGGCTGGAATAGCGCTTGCTTTTGGAATGTTGGGTGTAAGGTTTGCGCGGGCGTTTGTCGGGGCGGTTGTCCGGGCGATTGTTCTTTTCTTTCATGTGGTCTCCGTGTTCACAAAAGGCAGCCTTGGGACTTCGGCATCACTATACGCAAAAAATTCCCGCCCGTAAAGCGCCGCGTTGCGAAATCCGCCGGCGGCACGGTGCGTTTTGTTCTTGACTTGCACTGCTCTATTATATAGTTTGACTTGCTTTGAACAGAGCCGAATGCAAAGGAGTGGAGGGTCTCCGTCTGTGGACAAGATTAAAATCGGAATCGTTGGAGTCGGCAACTGCGCCTGCTCGCTGGTACAGGGCATGGAATACTACAAGGACAAATCCAGCGAAGAGATTATCGGCCTGATGCACCCCGAAATCAGCGGCTACAAGCCCTCCGATATCGAGGTCGTGCTCGCCTTCGACGTGGATAAGCGCAAGGTCGGCAAAGACGTCTCCGAAGCAATCTTCGCCCCGCCCAACTGCACCACGGCCTTCTGCCCCGATGTTCCCAAAACCGGCGTAACCGTTCAAATGGGCCGCATCCTCGACGGCATCTCGGAGCACATGAAGTATTACAGCGAAAACTGCGCCTTCCTGCCCGCCGAAAACAAAAAAGAAGCCACCAAAGAAAGCGTCGTCGACGCGCTCAAGCAATCCGGCGCGGAAGTGCTGCTCAACTACCTGCCGGTCGGCTCCGAAAAGGCGGCGAAGTTCTACGCGGAGTGCGCGCTCGATGCCGGGGTGGCGCTGATCAACAACATGCCCGTCTTCATCGCCAGCGACCCAGCGTGGAGCAAGCGTTTCGAGCAGGCAGGCATCCCAATCATCGGCGACGACATCAAATCGCAACTCGGCGCGACCA
>JAUWEX010000238.1 GCA_030607235.1 Planctomycetota bacterium
GTTTAATCAAGCCGGTAGTGCTCGCGGAGGACGGCGTGGAGCCATTCGTGTTCGGGATCGATGAGGCATTAGCCAAGGAAAATGTTATTTCTGTGGTACGACAAAAATTCCCTTGCGGGTACAAAACGGTCTGGAAGGTTAATTTTTTGATTTTCAAACTTTATGATAAAATCTTGTTCCGCTTTTTGTGTTTTGTGTTTTTTTGTTTTTTTGGACAATACGATTCGATAATTATCTGAAAGCGTAATTAGTCCGGCGTCAAATGCTTTGTCGTGCAATGCGTTGAGGCACAAGCCGTTTCTAGGGTTCAGACGATTTTTCTCATCTTTCGACCACGGTATAATATGGCTGGCCACAAGCAATTCGGTAAGAGTTAGTCCAGTAAGACAACATTTGAAATCATATGAAGCAAGTATCATTTTTCTGAAAAAGGCTTGGTTGACGCGTGTCTTTACAACGGATTCCTTTTCTAATCCGATTTTTGGTTCTTCGGTTGTGGTTTTTTGCGGTGTTTTTCGTTCATACTTCCATAGCAGTTGCTCGCTTTCATACACTAATTTCTCACTGTTGCCAAAAAACTCATTCCAAACATCAAAATCAAGTTTGCTGTAATGCGATGCGCCTTTTCTGGGTAATGAGGGATCAATGCTGGCAATATTGGCGAGTTTGTAGCTTACAGAATTAGGAGTGCGGTTAATTAGATTGGCTAATCTGATAATTTTGGGATTGCGATTATGTATTGTCCCAAAAGAAATTTTGCAGTAGAGATTGATAGCGAGAATCAATTCTTCACGTGTCCAGCGCCGGTCTTTTCTCATAGCGATCTTTTTAGCCATCCAGAATCTCCCATTTTCTAAAGCAGATATATGCCTAATTATATATCACTTCGACGACAAAACAAGGATTCTGTGTAATCTGGGAAATCTGCGGATTGGGAATTCAGTTTTCGCCAGTGAGTGGCAGCGCCCGGTTTCCTGGCGTCGAGGCACGACGGCAGGTAGCGAGCGTATATTGCAATGGGTGGTTACTCCACGATTGGGTGCAGGCTTGCCTGCTTGACTTCAACATATATTTAAGGGTATAATGGTGCTTTGCACGGGAGATGTGCACACACCACATTAGTCTTCTTGACGCTTGAGGTTCGCTCATGGCCGAAGGCCGCAAACTGCTCGGCTCTATCCTGGTCGACTCCGGAATCATCGACGAGGCGCAACTTAAAGAGGCCCTGCAATATCAACAGAAAGAGGCCGGACGTATCGGCGAGGCTCTGGTGGAACTGGGCTACGCCGACGAGACCCAGGTCATGCAGGCCCTCGCCCAACAGTACAACCTCCCCTTCGTCGACCTGATGAACACGCACGTGCCCGACGAGGTTATCCGACTCATACATGAGAAAGTCGCGCTGGAATACAACGTCCTGCCGCTCAAGGTCGACGGCAACCGCCTGACGGTGGTTATGTCGGACCCGCTGGATTTGTTCGCGGTGGACAACCTGCGCTTTATCATCAACATGGACGTTGACTGCGCGCTCGCGCCGAAGTCGCTGCTGATAGAGGCCATCGAGCAGCACTACGAGTCGGCCGAGCACGTGGGACTCAAGGACCTGGAAGAGCGCGGCGAGATGGTGGTAACCGTGCGCGGCGATGAGGAGGAGGACGGGGTCGAGGGCGACGACGCGCCGATCATCCGTCTGGTGCATCTGATAATCGCCGAGGCGCTGCGCCAGCGCGCCAGCGATATTCACATCGAGCCGCTCGCGCACAGGCTGCGGATACGTTACCGCATCGACGGCGTGTGCTTCGAGGTCGACAGCCAGCCCAAAAGCAACCAGGGCCCGATCCTGTCGCGCGTCAAGATTATGGCCGGAATGGACATCGCCGAAAAACGCCGCCCGCAGGACGGCCGCATCAATCTGACGATCGAGGGCCGCGAGATAGACATTCGTGTCTCGGCGCTGCCCTGCACCGACGGCGAGAGCATCGTGATGCGTCTGCTCGACAAGGAGCGCGGGCTGAAGGACCTGCGCGAGTTGGGCTTTGAGGACGACGACTTCCGGCGGTTCAACGCGATAATCAAGCGGCCCAACGGGATTTTCCTGATAACCGGCCCGACGGGCAGCGGCAAGACGACGACGCTGTACGCCGCGCTGAAGAAACTCAACCAGCCCGACGTGAAAATAATCACCGCGGAGAACCCGGTGGAGTATTTGCTGCCCGGCATCAACCAGGTCGAGGTGCGGCCCAAGATAGGGCTGGATTTCGCGCGCATCCTCCGGGCGATGTTGCGTCAGGCGCCGAAAATCATTCTCGTCGGCGAGATCCGCGACAAGGAGACCGCCGAGATCGCGATCCAGGCGGCGCTGACCGGCCACCTGGTGTGCTCGACGCTGCACACCAACGACGCGCCTTCGGCGATTACGCGTATGATCGAGTTGGGCGTCAAGCCGTTTTTGGTGTCGTCGTCGCTGCTGGGGGTGATGGCGCAGCGGCTGATGCGCGTGCTGTGCGAGAACTGCAAGGAGCCGTACCACCCGACCGAGGCGGAGTTGAAGACGGTGGGCATCACGCCGGAGATGGCCGAGGGGCGCACGATTTTCAAGCCGGTGGGCTGTGCGCGATGCCGGTACTCCGGCTACCGCGGCAGGCTGGGGGCGTTTGAGTTGATGGAGATGAACAACGAACTGCGCGCGATGGTTTTCGACGGGGTATCCACGCAGGAACTGCGCAAGGCCGCGGAACTCAGCGGAATGAAGACGCTGCAGCAGGACGGCGTGCGCAAAATTCTTTCGGGCAGGACCAGCATCGAAGAGATACTGCGCCTCACCCACGCACAGGCGGCGGAGGCGGCCTGGGCTAAGTAGGCGCGAAGCGAGGACGAGAATCGAGAGGCAAGACATGATCGAAAAACTAATGGACCTGGCGATTAGCAGCAAGGTAAGCGACCTGCACCTCAGCGTCGGCCGCCCGCCGGTGATGAGGATTTCGGGCAAACTGCGCAACGTCAATCTGCCGGCGGTTACTCCGGAGGACACCGAGGCCTACGTCAAGAAGATAACGCCGGAACGCAACCTCAAGGAACTGGCCGAGATTGGCACCACCGACTTCGCCTACGAATACAAGGACAAGGCGCGTTTCCGTATTTCGGCGTTCAAGCAAAAACGCGTCTACGGGCTGGTG
>JAUWEX010000094.1 GCA_030607235.1 Planctomycetota bacterium
TCTTGCCGGAGCCGTTGCGCCCGATAAAGCCCATCGACTGCCCGGCGGGCACATCGAAACTGACGTCCTTGAGCGCCCAGAGTTTTTTGTGAAAATCACGCCACGGCACGGTCATGTCGGCGAGTTTGCCGACCGGCGAGGCGTAAATTTTGTAGTACTTGCTGAGGTTCTTTACGCTGATTATGTTCATCTTCGCCCTGTCATAAAATTGCGCGTTTTGCCCAAAGCGGCCCGATGCTGTGCGCTTTCATTATAACAGTGTATCGTCATCGCGCAACGCAATCATAAGCGAGCATCACGAAATATGGAACCGGCGGAATAATTTTTCACGGAACCGATTTTCTTGACTTCCGGTTCTCCGCGGGTATAGTCGAAATCGGAAATTATTTCAAACCGACTTGACTTGAGGCGGTATAAGTAAAAGAAAGACATTAAAAATCCAACAGGAGATTTACGATGCGAAAGCAAGTTATAATTATGACGCTGACGATTATCTGCGCCTCTCTGTGGTTATCCGGGGTCAGGGGCGACGACGAGCCAAAGACCGAAACGCCCGACGCCGGCCGTAACGCAAGGACGCTGACCTGCGTCAAGAGTTACGGCGCTTTTTCCACGCCCAAACTCAACACCAGCAACGTCATGTCCACCTGGAAGGACAAGAAAGGCTATCTCTACCTCGCCTTAAAGGCCGATTCAAAGAAAAACGACAACGGCACCATGTCCTACACCGGCGGGGGCATCGCCATAATCTCACCCGACAACAAGGCAATCACGCTCACCGGCAAAACCCGTCCGTGCTTCCTCTCCAACACGATAATCCACGCATGGGGCGACGACGACGGCAAGATATACGTCAGCACGTGCTACAACGGACTGGTCATCATCGACACGAAAAATACACCGATGGACACCGGCGACGACACGGCTACGCAGTACTGTCTGAACGGCGTCTTCGACACGACCGAAGGCGGCGAACCTAAACTGCTCGGGCGCTCGCCATGCCTGGGCAGCGATCTGGTGCTGCATTCGTGCATGGATCCCGAAACAAAAGACCTCTTCATCAGCGCCGGAAATTATTACCTTCAAAAAGAAAGAACCGACACGTACGAGGGTGGATTCATCACGCTGCAATGGGACAAAGAAAAAAAGGCCTACGTGAAATCCTACACCTACCGTACCTTCAACTGGCAATTCAAAAAGGGCAAAAAGAAATTTTACCATAAGGGGATTTACGACACGACCGAGGCCTTCAATGTCGAAAAAAACGCACCGCGCGGCGGCAAGCGCATCAAAAAACTCTTCGATTTCGGCGGCAACCACAACTGCCACTATTCCTGCTACGACGCCAGGAGAGGCCTGATCTACATCGCCCGCCGCGACACACTCGGAGCCGATTTGGAATCCATCCCCGGCTACAACGGTGACGGCGGCATCACGATCATCGACACGAAAAAAACTCGCGATCCGATCGATGACATGGTCCGTGAACTCAACACACGAAAAAAACCGACGATCTGCGGCTCGTTCGTCTCGCATGTCTGGGTCGACGACACAACCGGAAACGCCTTCGTCTCCGTACTGGCACTGCTCAATCTAGACCACGGCGGAGTAACCGTAATCTCGATGGGCGACAATAAAAGCACCTCGTTCCTCAACAGCGGGATATACGATACTTCGAAATCCCGAATAGGCATCGATCTCGACGACAAAAACATGCTCCGCTCTCCGGCCGTCCATTTCACCGTAAAATACCCATCCACCGGCGAGACGCTCGTCATGCACTCCGACGGTATCGACATCATCAGCAAGGACCTCAAAAAAATCACTAGCATCCCACTCTCGGACATCCGGAAACTGCCCAACGCTTTCGGCGAGGAAGGACTGTGGGTAACGGACGCATGGGTCGACAAAGAGGGCCTGATATACGTCTCCACGGGCGAAGGCAAAAACGGTCTGCTGGTTCTAAAATTAGCCGATACAAAAAAATAAATATCTTTCAACATGAATCCGGTTCGATATGCAACTATCATTTCGCTAATGAGGAATATTATGAAGACATCTCACATTGCATTTGCTTTGCTATTTCTTTCCGTCATCTTGTTACCCCAAAAATCAAACCATGCCGACGGATACGGCCCCAGATACGACACCACCCAGGAAGATTGGGATAAATTCGTTGCCCTCCGGGACAAAAAAGACATATCCGGCATTATAAATCTGTGTGAATCCCTACACGACAAATATGGATGGACTGCGATTGACATGTTAAAAGATACCCTTCGCACGTTTCCCAAAGAAACAGTTCTGCCACACCTGAAACAAGGCCTGAAAAACCACAAATCGGATATCAGGCATGCCTGCTGGGATTTATTGGTACTTGCGGGCGATCCAATCGCGCCAACCTACATTATCAACAGGATATCACCTCCGCCACTACCGGACGACAAAAAAGCGAAAGCCCAAAAACTAGCCTCGAGCTTGGGAATCGGGAGTCATGCCGACCAACAATCTTGCAGGAAGCAACTAATTGAGATGGGGCCAGGTGTCGCCGAGATACTTGTACCCTTGACTAATAACGAGAACGGAAAAATCAGCAAAGTTGCCAAAGAAATCATAAGCATAGTCCATCCGCCGCTTGACAGATGGGAACTATATGCGATTTATGATTTTTGCGAATATCGCCCCTTGGTCGAAGCTCATAAAAAAATCATCACCAACGAATACAATCCTCCCCAAACAATCAAAACGGCCATTTATACCCTGGGAGTGAGGGGCAAGACGCAAGACGCCACGGTAATCAGACCTTATCTCAAAAAAAACAGTCCATATCTCAAAGAAGCAATTGGAGCCGTCGGCTGGCTCAAAGACCGCGATTCGGTGCCTGCGCTTGTGGCGCTGCTGGATTCGGGGCTGCATAACGAGAAAATTGTAAACGCACTGCGTAATATCGGCGACAAACGAGCCATCGAACCGCTTGAAAAAAACCTTATTCGACACGACCACATAAGGGAAAAAATGCAACACGCATTCGCGCTCGACGCATGTGGCAAGAGCGAATACCTCTGCAAGATGCTTTCGGACCTGCCCGAGCCTCTTCTTGCCAGTATGTACGTATGCTACTCCTCCGCCTCGCTGCAGGAACTTATGCTGAAGCAACTCGAAACAACCAAAATCCCCAAACTCGCATTGGTAATCATCCAACAATTCGGAACTGTTCTCAGGCAAAACACAGATAACTCCAGAGTAATCCAGGCCATCCGCAGTAAGCGAAAAGAAATGGGTGCCATAATCAAGAATTTATCCGATGAGGATGCTACCATCTCAAAGTCCTTGATATTGTTGGGAGATAAAGAGGAGGAAAAAGCCATTCTTGCGATGGTAAAAGACCGGTCTCCAGAAAAAAGATATTACGCTCTCTCGATTCTGAGCGGCATCCGAACGCAAAAATACATTCCGGTTTTTATTACGTACTGTTACGACTCATCCTATTTCAAAAACCCTGAATATGATTACAAATACATGGTTCGACAAGCCGCGAGAAGGGGATTGTTGTCTGTGCCGGAGATCAGGAAATATTACGACCCGTGGTACATCGACGAAGAAAAAAACATCAAGGAGATAATCGCCAACTGGAAAAAAGAACAAGCAGAAGAATAACTTGAAAAGCCAACGCCTTTTCGCTGATTCTTGACATAACTCCCGCATCTGCTAGAATTCCGAAAATTCTACACTGTCTCTAAGGGAATTCTCTCTTGAAAAAAAGCAATTCAAACGCGATTTTCGACACGATAGCCACGGTAATCGCACAAAAGCCAAGCGGAACCAACGCCTACACACTCACGTTCGAATGCCCGGAAATCGCCGAAGCCGCCCAGCCAATCCAGTTCGTCAACATCGCTCCGGTGCCGCTGACGGCCGAAGGCAGCCCCGGCCCGGCACTGGACATGCTTTTGCGGCGGCCACTGGGCTTCTCGCAGGTCCGTCCCGAACAGGGGCGATTCGACGTGATATATCAGGTCGTCGGCCGCGGCACGCAGGCGATGGCCGACTTCAAACCCGGCGACAGGGTGCGCATACTCGGCCCGCTCGGGATGCCGCTGACGGCCGACATGATCAAGGCCCAAACGGTCATCCTCGTCGGCGGCGGATTAGGTTTGCCGCCGCTTTACGACCTGGCCCCCGAATTGATTAAGGCGGGCAAAGAGGTTATCGTAATCGCCGGAGCGCGCGCGGAAAACCTGCTGATAATGGACACGCAGCAGTGCAAACTCAAGCGACCGCTGCCCGACATCGGCGAAACCACCGGCTTCAAACCCTTCGTCGAACTGGGCGCGGACTGCGTAATCACCCTCGACACGCCAGCGGAAGGATTCCTGAGCGGACTGGTAACGGAACCTCTCAACAAATATCTCGAACAGGATTTCGACGGCGGACTGGAAATCATTGCCTGTGGCCCGCCGATAATGATGAAAGTCATCGCGCAAATCGCCCGCGACAGGGGCGTGAAGTGCCGCCTTATCATGGAAGCGCGCATGGGCTGCGGGCTGGGCGCGTGCCAGGCCTGCGTTTGCAAAACCACCGACGGATACAAGCGAGTCTGCACCGAAGGCCCGGTATTCGACGCCGAAGACATCGTCTGGGAATAACCAATGACCGAAAACAAAAAAAACGACATCGCCGTTACCATCGCCGGAATCGAGATGAACACGCCGCTCGTCATGGCCTCGGGCACCTTCGGATACGGCTTCGAAGTGCCGCGAGTCGCGGATTTCCGTTTCGAAGACGTCGGCGCGGTCGTCCTGAAATCCGTTACACTCAAGCCCCGAACCGGCAACAAGCCCCACAGGATCGCCGAGACCCCGGCGGGTGTGCTCAACTCGATAGGAATGCAGAACCCGGGAGTGGAGTACGTAGCGAAATACTATTTCCCGATGCTGAAAAATCTGCCGACGAAATTCATCGCCAACATCGCCGGCGAATCGACCGACGAATACGTCGAGGTCGCGCGAATCATCGCCGAGAGCGACGCTATCGAGGCGATCGAACTCAACATCTCCTGCCCCAACGTCAAGGGCGGCTGCGCGATAGGCGTAAACCCGCAGGACGCCTTCGCGCTCGTCAGCGCGGTCAAGGCCGTGTGCGGCAAGCCGGTCATCGTCAAACTCACGCCCGGCGTTACCGATATCAAAAGCATCGCGGAGAGTTGCATCGCCGCGAAGGCCGACGCGCTATCCGTGGGCAACACCTACACGGGCATGGTCATCGACACGCATACACGCCGACCGGTTTTGGGCAACAACTACGGCGGCCTCTCCGGCCCGGCCATCCGCCCGCTGACCGTCTGCAACGTGCACAAGGTCCGCCAGGCAATCGGCGACAGCGCCATCCCCATCATCGCGTTCGGGGGCGTCAGCAATGCCAGCGACGCGGTCGAGGTCATGCTCGCGGGCGCCTCGGCGGTAGGCGTGGGCACGGCGGTATTCACAAACGCGCACATCTGTTCGGAAATCGCCGACGGTCTGCGCGCATACCTGCAATCGCAAAACGAAACGAACATCGCCGATATCGTCGGCACAGTGAAACTCAATTAGAAAACAGGAGCATCTATGAAAGTCCTGGTAGTCGGCTCGGGCGGCAGGGAACACGCGCTCGCATGGAAACTGGCGCAATCCAAAAGGGTCAAAAAAAT
>JAUWEX010000105.1 GCA_030607235.1 Planctomycetota bacterium
CCAGAAGATAACTCACCTTTACTTCTTTCTCGCTCTCCTCGAGATCAAGAAATCTCGGCCTGTCGATTACGAATGAAACGAGTTCGCCCTCTTCGTCCGCCGAGCGATCTTTGGCAATGACGAATTCCCGGTTGACCTCGATGCGCATCAGGCGCATGTCTTCAGTAAGGACTCGGTCTATGCCCTGCTCGATTTCCTGCGCGCGCGCAATCGCCTCCACCAGGTTTACCGCATCGACGGTGTAATAAATGACCGAGCCGATGCTCAACATGATCATGGAGGTCATCAGGATCACGGCCAGCAATTCCACAAGTGTCATGCCGCTATTTTTTTTCGGTTTCATCAACCCGCACGACCGAACTGTATTTGACAAAGCGCTCTTCGCCGCCGATTTTGTAATAAACGCGAATGGTCAGCAGCGCCACGCCCTCCAGGGTCTCGGCGATTTCGTCGTCGAATATCTCCGAGGTCTCCACTTCCGAGATTTCGGAAGCCCATCTGAATCCATTTTCTTCCTCAAAAGCGCCGCTGTCGTTGTCGTAGTCGGCGGCCTTTTTGCGTCCGGTGCGGATAAGGACCAGCGCCTCGTCGAGCGTTTTTTCGGCAAGCCGACTCGCCTTGAAACGGCTCTGCTGATCGGCCATGCAAGCAAGGTTGTTGTTGCGCGCTACCAGCAGCCCAACAACGGTAATACCGATAATCGTGATCGCGGCCATGACCTCGATCATCGAGAGGCCACGCTGTCCGCGCAGGTTTTCACTCGCCCAGCGCATAATCGCACTCCGGTCTCACGTAACCGCCGCTATACTCCACCGTCCCGGCCATCATCCTGACCATCACGGTGTATCTGCGCTCGCCGCCGCTCTCGATGTGAATGTAGTGCGGAATGAGCAGCCCGCCGCTGGTAACTCTTACGCTTCGGATGTCGGTCTCGGCGCTGGAATCGTCGGCGAAGACGATTTTGTCGAATTTCATGCCTTCGGGCAGGCGGTAGGTTTCGAGCGCGTATTTTCGCGGCTCCAATTGGTCGAATTCCGCCTCGGCGGGCACGATCCAGCAGACGTTGTTTTCGAAATCGTACATGATCGCCATGTCGCGGGCTTGGTGCCTGGCGTAGGATTTGGCGCGCTGGATTATGTTGCCGACCCGGCGCGCGGTCTGGCGAAGTTCGTAGGTCGGCAGGAGGGAGTCGATATTCATGACGGCGATCGTCGCGAAGATCGCTATGATTACGACGACGGCCATTATTTCTATCAACGTGAATCCCCCTGCGGTCGCGCTATGGCACACGACTGCCCCGCTGTCGCGCCGCTCAACACGCCGAAGGAGGATTTGGCGTTTCATCTCTAATCGTCTCGGTTGGAGATGTCTTTGTTCTCGCCTTCGCCGTCTGGCCGCCCGTCAGAGCCAAATGACTTGATCTCAAAATCATCTCCGTTATTCTTGTCGTAGTAATATGCGTTGCCCCAAGGATCTAAATTTATTTTATCCACCCAGGGACCTACGATCTCTCCATTAGGTGTTTCCTGCTTTTGTGTTAATTCTTCAAGGCGATCAGGATAGACCTTGCAAACCATCCTGAATTCTTTCACGGCGGCTTCATAGGTTTCTATTTCCATTCGGGCCACGGTTTGCTCCGAACGCAAGATTTTCGGCAGGATAACAACCGCTACCGTACCGACCAAAAGCCCGATAATCACTACAACGGCCATGATCTCTACAAGCGTAAAGCCGCGGTCGTTCCGTATTTTTTTCTTCATGCAAATCACCTCAAACAAGATTACTCATCTCAATAATGGGCTGCATCACCGCCATCACGACAAAGCCGATGACCACGGCCATGCCGACGATCATAGTAGGCTCGATAAGCGACGTAAGCCGGTCCAGAGATGTTTCAACTTCGTCTTTGTAAGCCTCCGATATGCCCGTGAGGACTTCTTCCATCTGGCCGCTTTCTTCGCCCACGGCTATCATGTGCCCGACCATCGGGGGGAACATGCCGGTCTTTTGCAGCGGCGTGGAAATGTCGGTGCCTTCGACGATGCGTTCGTAAATCGTTTCCATCGCCTCGCGCATCAGCGAATTCTGCATAACGCGCTTGAGTATCAGGAGGCTGTCGGTTACCGACATGCCGCTGCCCAGCAGGGCATGAAAAGTCATGGCGAACCGCATGATCGCCTGTTTCCTGATTACGTCGCCGATGATGGGAATGCGAATCACGGCGCTGTCGACGGCGTACTTGCCGCGCGGAGTCCGCTTGAACCAGATAAACCCCAGCACCAGCGACAACACACACAGCAACATGACCCACCACCATTGCCTGGTAAACTCGCTTACTGCCAGCAAAACCTCGGTTGCGAAGGGAAGGTTCGTGCCCTGCTTTTCAAACAGGTCTTTCATCTTGTTTACGACGAAGAACAACAGGATAAAGACGACTCCCGTTCCCATCAGCGCCAAGACGGCAGGATAGATCATCGCGGAAATCACCTTGTTACGAAGGTGGTTGCGCTTGCCGGTGAAATCCGCCAGCATACCCAGCACACGGTCCATCTCGCCGCTGGCCTCGGCTGCGCGAATCATGTTCGCATAAAGATCGTCGAAATATTCCGGGTGCGCCGACATCGCGTCGGCCAGCGTCTCGCCCTTGCTGACGCGCTCCCGCAAATCGCTGAAAACATGGCGCAGGTGCTCGGTCTCGGACTGTTCGGCGACAATATCCAGTGCGCGTATCAGCGACACTCCCGTCTTGAGCAGAGTCGCCAATTGCCGCGTGGCGACGGTAACGGCCTTGAGCCGCCGGCCTGCGAGCCATTTCGGCAGGAAGTCGCGAGAAGCGACGTTATCGCCGGTAAGCGGGCGGACATCGGTTACAAAAAGGCCTTCCTCTTTGAGCGCCAGGGCTATTTCGCCGCGCGAGCCGGATTCCCTCGTTCCGGTGCGGGTCTTGCCGTCTCGCGATATCGCCTTATATTGGTATACGGGCATGTTTGTTCAACCCCTCCTCGTCTTATCGCAGGGAGAACTTACAAAAGGAACGCCTCGCGCTGTGTTACGCGGATAACTTCGTCGGCGGTGGTCAGTCCGTCAAGGATTTTCTGTTTGCCATCCATGCGTAGCGTTACCAGCCCGCGGCGCATAGCGGCCTTCTTGATTTCGGTCGCGGAAGCGCGATCAACTATCTGGTTTTTGACCTCTTCGGTAATCGGCAGCACCTCGTATATTCCCGTCCGGCCCTTGAAACCGGTGTTCATGCACTCTTCGCAGCCCTCGCCGGTGTAAAACTGGATGTTGCCGGAGTGCGCCTCGTCGATATCGAGTTCCTGCAATTCTTCGCGCGGCGCATCCATGGGCTTGCGGCAGTGCGGACAAATCAGGCGGACAAGACGTTGCGCCGCCACGCCGATCAACGACGAGGCAACCAGGTACGGCTCGACGCCGAGGTCGAGCAGGCGCGTAACGGCACCGGCGGAGTCGTTGGTATGCAGGGTGCTGAGCACGAGGTGGCCGGTAAGAGAGGCCTGGATCGCTATGCGCGCGGTTTCGAGGTCACGTATCTCGCCGACCATGATGATGTCGGGGTCCTGCCGGACGATCGAGCGCAGCCCGCGCGCGAAATTCAGGCCCTTCTTGTTAGAAACCTGTATCTGGCTGATGCCGGGCAGAAGGTACTCAATGGTGTCTTCGACGGTGATGATGTTTTTTTCGGGCGAGTTGATTTCCTTGAGCATCGAGTATAGCGTGGTCGTTTTGCCGCTGCCCGTCGGCCCGGTAACCAGCAGTATTCCGTGCGTGTAACGGATGTAACGGCCCAGCATCGCGAAGTCCCGCTCGCTGAGGCCGATTTTGCCGAGACTGTAAATATCGGCGCTCTTGTCCTGCAAACGAATAACGATACGCTCGCCGAAAGAGGTCGGCACGCTGGAAATTCGCATATCCACTTCGCGGTCGCCGATCAGAACGCTTGTGCCGCCGTCCTGCGGCAGGCGGCGCTCGGCGATGTCCATCTCGGCCATGACCTTGACGCGCGAAATCAGTGCATCCTGAATTTTCTTGGGTGGCGTCATGCGGTCGTAAAGCACGCCGTCGATCCTGAAGCGAATCACGAGCCGCTGTTCGTAAGGCTGGATGTGAATATCGCTGGCGCGCAACTGGATCGCCTGGAGGAGGATGTGGTTCATCAGTTTGATTACCGGCGCAGAAGTGGCCATATCCATCAGGTCGGTAACCTGTTCGAGTTCGCGCGCGATGCCTTCGATGTTGGTGTCTTCGATTTCGTCGAGCACGCGCGTTACGGCGGTGGTGTCCTTCTGGTAGGTCTCGCTGATCACGCGCAAAATCTCGTTGCTCGGCGCAAGGATCATATCCAGCGGCATGTCGAGCAAGTCGGACAGGTCGTCGAAAACGGTCGTGTTGAGAGGCTGACTCGTGGCGACTTTCATCACGCCGTTGACCTTGCCCATGCCTATCACGAGTTTGGAGCGCGCGAAGTGAGCCGAAACCCTCGACGCGAATTCGAGACTGCCGTAGGTGTGTTCGAGTGTCTCGCAGAATTCCATGCCGAGCCGCTCGGCGGCCTGCCGGAGAAATTCCTGCTCCGGCATCGACTCCGAGTTCAGCCGCAGTTTGCCAAGCGATCGCGCCGCGCCGTCAACCGGCGTATTTCGTTCGCTGGAAGACATTTTGGTTATTTCGTTTCTTTGGGCTTTTCCGAATCGTTGCCTTTGGGCAGGGCCGCAGGCGCGGATTCGGCGTTTTCGTTTTCCGGTTCACCTTTCTTGCCGGCATCATCGCTGTCGTCTTGGTCGGTTTCGTCCTCTTCTCCCTTTTTCTTGGTCAGGTTTTCGATATCTTTCTGCTTGGCCTGGGTCGCCTTTTCCAGATCGCCGAAGTCGGCGTCGTCGAGTATCTGCGGCCTGATGAAGAGGTAAAGCCGTGTCTGGCTGTTGGTGTCGGACTCGCTTCGGAACAACCACCCCAAAATGGGTATTTTGCTCAAAAACGGTACGCTGCTTTTGGTTTCGGTCTGGTTGTGCACCGCCATGCCGCCGATGATGACCGTCCTGCCGTTGGGCACGGTAACGGTGGTGGTCAGGTGGTTGCGCTGTTTGGGAGGGGGGACGCCGGGGGTTGTGGAGGCGCCTATGAAGGAATCTACGTCCTGCTCGATATAGAGCCGCAGGTACTTGCCGCCCTCACTGATCGCGGGCACCACCTTGACCCTGATCCCCGCCTCGACGTATTCCTTGAACGAAATGGAGTCGGTCGTTTCGCCGGTGGTCAGTTCGGTTGTCGGCTCCTCGCGGATGCTCTCGAAAACGGCTTCTTCGTTGTCGTTAACCAGCAACAGGGGAGTCGAGACGACGTTGATGTTGGTTTTGGTGCTAAGCGCGT
>JAUWEX010000079.1 GCA_030607235.1 Planctomycetota bacterium
CCGAGACCTCGCGCAGGCGGTTCTGGACGCGCTGGGAGAAACGCTGTCGCGCCGACAAAACCCCGGACTCGTGGGCGAAACTGCTGTTCAGATTTCTGCTGGACGCGCGCTTCGACGACGCGCTGGAGTTGTACGAGCAGATGCTCGACCGTTTTGGGGGACTTGACCTCAGTTACCACCTTGAACCACGCGATTACATGGACTGCATGTTTTTGCTGGGCGAGCGTTTCGAGCAGGCGGGGCGGCTTGAGATCGCGCTGGAGCATTACGAGGCCGTCCATCGCGGCGCCGAGGGGCGACGGCGGAGTTCGTATCTGCTTGAAGAGGTCCGCCACCGCATCCGAAACCTATTGCTCAAGGAACTGCCCAAAAAGGCCGGCGATCTCTTCGCGCACAAGTGGTACGAGCGCGCGCTGGGAATAAAACTCAGCATGAGCGACCGCGCCTTCATTTACAAAAAGCGTGCCGAGTGCTACGCGCGCACCGGCAACCGCCAGCAGGCCGTCGAGATGCTCCGGCAGGCCTTCACAATCAAGCCCAACCTCAATGGCGCCAGGAAAATCTGTCGCATTTTATGCTATCAACCGCCGGATTACGATTAAGATGCGTTAAAGATGTGGGTCGATAATGCCGATTAGTTTATTAACCGACCCACTGAGAGTCACAACATCAAAAATAACTGGGATTAGGACTCTTACGGTCGGTTTTTTTATGCCCGCCCAAAAGCACAGAACCGAGAACGACAACATGATAGATACGCACTGCCATCTCGACTTCCCCCAGTACCAGGGAGATATTGGCGCAGTCATCCAACGCGCCGTAAACGCCGGCATCGACCGCATGATTACCGTCGGCACGGATCCGGTTTCCAGCGCGAAGTGCGTCGAACTGGCGCGAGAGCACGAGGCGGTTTTCGCCGCGGTCGGGATTCACCCCAACTCCACCGTCGGCGTGTCCGATGCCGACTGGGTGGAGATTCGCCGCCTGGCGCGTGAACCAAAGGTGCTGGCCGTCGGCGAGACGGGGCTGGATTATTACCGGGACACCGCGCCGCCGGACGCGCAGAAGGATTATTTTCGCCGCCACATCGAACTCTCGCGCGAAACCGGCCTGCCGCTGATCGTGCACTGCCGCGAGGCTTACGACGACTGCTACGAAATTCTCGCCGCGCTGGAGCGGCCTGTCCACGGTGTGATGCACTGCTTCAGCGGCTCGAAGGCCGACGCCGCGCGTTTTGCGGAACTGGGGATGTACATTTCGTTCGCCGGGCCGGTAACTTTTCCGAAGGCCGAATCCCTGCGCGAGGTCGCGCTGAGCGTGCCGCCCGAAATTTTGCTGGTCGAGACCGACGCGCCGTTTCTCGCGCCCCAGCAGCACCGCGGCAAGCGCAACGAACCCGCGTTCGCGCGCTACACCGCGGCGGCGATCGCGCAGATGCACTCGATGAGTCTGGCGGAGATCGACCGGGTTACGACGCAAAACGCCGTCGACCTTTTCGGTTTTGAGCGGCGTCGATGAGCCTGCGCAATCGGCAAAAGGGAAATTTGCGATAAGTTTGATGAAAATTTTTTGTCTGGCGCTATAATGCGCTGAACAATATATGCGGGAGAAATTAATGTCGAAATACCTCGTTACCGGAGGGGCCGGTTTTATAGGCTCCAACACCGTGCGCGAACTCGTAGGCCAGGGGCACGAGGTCGTAGTGGTCGACGACTACTCCACGGGGCGGATGAGCAATCTTGCCGGGCTTCTGGACAAGATCAAGATCATCGAGGGCAACATCTGCAGCAAGTACATAGCGCGCACCGCGCTGGACGGCGTGGACTACGTGCTGCACCAGGCCGCGCTGCCCTCGGTCGCGCGGTCCGTGGCCGATCCGATAGCGACGAACTCCGTCCAGGTCGACGGCACGGTGAATCTGCTGTGGGGTGCATGTCAGGCGGGGGTTAAGCGATTCGTCTTCGCCGGTTCGTCGTCGGTATACGGCGACGGCGAGGCGCTGCCAAAGCGCGAAGACATGACACCCGCGCCGAAGTCGCCTTACGCCGTCGGAAAACTCACCGGCGAGTACTATTGCAAGGTCTTCCAACAGATATACGGCATGGAGACGGTGATACTGCGGTACTTCAACGTTTTCGGTCCGTATCAGGATGCTTCGTCGCATTACTCGGCCGTGGTGCCGCTGTTCATAAAGGCGGCGCGCACCGGCGGGGAGGTTGTCATTTACGGCGACGGGGAGCAGTCCCGCGATTTTACGTACGTGGCCAACGTGGTGGATGCCAACCTAAAGGCGGTCCACGCCGAGGCGGCGGTGGGGCGGACGATCAACGTCGCGTGTGGCGTGCGCACGAGTTTGCTGGAGATGCTGGGCGTGGTGGAAGAAATCCTGGGTTGCAGCGTGCGCAGGCGTCATCTGCCCGTCAGGGCAGGCGACGTGAAACATTCGCAGGCCGATATTTCGAAGGCCCGCGAGTTGCTTGGATACGAACCGACGGTACACCTGAGACAGGGGCTGGAACGAACGATAGAATTCTTCGCGGCGCAGGACGAGCAGTCCGGGTTCTGAAAGGAATTTCATAACACACTGAATAATCCCCTCAATCAGGACGATTAAATAAGCGAAGGGGAGGGTGCGTACATAAATTCGGCTATATTCGGCATCGAAGACCAATGAGCAAGAGACCGCTTGTTTTAGCCATCCTCGACGGATGGGGCTACAGAGAAGAACGCGAGGGCAACGGCGTCGCGCTTGCCGATACCCCCGTTTTTGACAACCTGTGGTCGAAGTATCCGCATTGCCTTCTGGATGCGTGCGGTTACGCGGTCGGTCTGCCCGAAGGCCTGATGGGCAGCAGCGAAGTGGGGCATCTCAACATGGGCGCGGGGCGGGTCGTGTGGCAGGACATCACGACGATCGACCGGGCCATCGCCGACGGCTCGTTTTTCACCAACGAAGTTCTCCTCAACGCGGTGCGCGCCGCGAAAGCCAATTCCAAAAGGCTTCACCTTGTCGGGCTGACCTCCGACGGCGGCGTCCACAGCGTCGACCGCCACTACATGGCGCTGATTGACATGGCCGTGCGTGAGGGTTTCAGCGGGGAGCAACTTGTCTTCCATGCGATCCTCGACGGGCGCGACAAGCCGCCTACTACCGGGGTGTATTTTCTGGAAGCGCTTCAGGAAAAATTCGAGCAGGTCGGCGCGGGTTTCATCGCCAGTGTCATCGGGCGCTACTACGCGATGGACCGCGACAAGCGCTGGCAGCGTCTCGCCAGGGCCTATGACCTTTACGTGATGGGGCGCGGTGAGCCGACGCAGGATCCCGTCGAAGCGGTCAGGGCATCCTACGAGAACGACGTAACCGACGAGTTCGTTTTGCCGATAATCGTAACGGACGCGGACGAGAAGCCGCTGGCGACGATGCGGGACGGCGATTCGGTGATATTTTTCAATTTCCGCGCCGATCGAATGCGCCAGATAGTCGCGATGCTTTCGGAGCCGGACTTCAACGAATTCATGCGCGGGCCGGTGCCGAAACTCAACATCGCGGGGATGACGGAGTACGACGAGAAACTGAGCGTGCCGTATGCTTTTGCGTCGGTGCCGATGACGAACATACTCGGCGAGGTGCTCAGCAAAAACGGTCTCAAGCAGTTGCGCGCCGCGGAGACGGAGAAGTACGCGCACGTAACGTTTTTTTTCAACGGCGGCGAGGAGCAGCCCTATCCCGGCGAACGGCGCGAACTGGTGCCCTCGCCGAAGGTCGCGACGTACGATTTGAAGCCCGAGATGAGCGCGTCGCAGGTGGCCGACGTGGTTGTCCACTCGCTTATGGAAGAAATCGACGATGTGATAATCGTGAATTTCGCCAACGCCGACATGGTAGGGCACACCGGCCTGTTGGACAAGACCATCGAAGCCTGCGAGGCGGTCGATAAGAGTCTGGGCCGGATTTGGGAGGCCCTCGGCGAGCGCAGCGGAATCATTCTGATTACGGCCGACCACGGCAACGCCGAGATGAAGTCCACCCAGGGCACGCGCGAGTTTACCTCGCACACGCTTAACCCGGTTCCGTTTATACTGGCGGGCGCGGGGCTGGAGGGCTTGGAGTTGAAGGAGCGCGGTGCGCTGTGCGATATCGCGCCGACGATCTTGCAGATATTCGGGATAGACAAGCCTGCCGAGATGGACGGCAACAGTCTGCTGCTCTCGGAGTTGCCTTCGCCGGTGAATTGTGCGTGAACAGCCGGATTTTTTTCAGGTACCGGTTGTATTTTTTCGTCGGAACAATATACTGTTTTGCAAGCAGTGCGAAATAACCGATAGTCGACGGTCGATATTGTCTCGCTGACATGAAATTAGAAAAAATAACTTTCGCTCTCGTGCGCGACGCGATTCGGGATTACCTTGAGTTTGCGTACGATAAACCCCAGGATCGCGAAAGGCACTGGCCCGAATTTGAGATGAAAGAAGGCGATCTCGGTGCGGCGCTGATGGAGCATTTTACCGACGAGAGCCATTACACCGAGGACGTGCTGAACCATCGATACGTCCTGCGCCTCGGCAATTCCCGATATCCGCATATGAAGTACGTTATCGAGGAATTTTTCATACCCGGACAGTATTATTTTTCAGTAGACAGCCACGACCAACTTCCCATCACCCCCGACAACCCCGATTACAAGCAGTTTCTCGAACTGCGCCACTTCAACGCCGATATCAAGAAGACGATCGAAGAACACTGGAGCGCCAAGGGCCTGCCGACGCTGCACAACGTGCGCGAAGAGGTGCGCGGGAAGTACCAAAACGCCGAGCCGGTTCACCGGCGGATACTGGTGGTCGACGATGAGCAGGAGATGGCCGAGACCAGCCGACTGATGCTCGAAAGCAACGGTTACGGCGTAACGGTGGCCCACAGCGGTCCCGAAGCGCTCGAGGCGGTTCAGAAAGAAAAGCCCGACCTCGTGCTGCTGGATATTCAGATGCCGGGGATGGACGGCTACCAGGTCTGCAAGTGCCTGCGGGCCAACCCCGAGACGCGGGAGATACCGATATTGCTGGCTACGGCCGCGCCCGGCGAGATGATCTACACAATGCAGGCCGACGGGTTCCTGTGCAAGCCATACAACCGGCGCATCCTGCGGACTTTCGTCGAACACGTCCTCGGCAATCACGACAATAAAGACAAGCAAATGTAAATTTTGCGCGGCACAATCCCGATAAATTTAATATGGTTTTTAGGACGCGTTCGGCGTCGTCGTGTTTTATTTTCTCGCAATAATCGGAGGCAGAGATGAGCGGCGAAAAATTCCAGTATCAGTGTCAGTGCGGCCGGATTTACGAGGCCACGCCGGACATGATCGGCACGCAGGTAACGTGTAGCGCGTGCAATGCCGACCTGATAGTCCCCTCGCCGCGTTCCGCCGTGGCGCAACCCTCGGCGACGCCGCAGAACATGCAGGCCCCCGCGAAATCCTCCTCCAAAGCGCTTGCTTGGGGGTTGGGAATCTGCGCGGCGTTGGTGGTCGGCCTGGCGGTTACGCTGGTTATAGTCCTGACTGGCGAAAAGACCCCGCCGCCGACTTCTTCGACGGTGAATACCGGCGCGCAGGACGATTCGTCATCGGGCACGCCCGGCAGCGGCACCGGCTCTGGCACTCCGGGCGAAACCTCGGTCGACGCCAAACAGATACAGCAGGACTGGAAGACCAGGAAGGAACAGGAAACTAAAAAGAAGGCCGAGGAGGTTAAGGAGCAACTCAAAAAGGGCGAGGTGAGCCAGAAGGTAAAGGACGCCGTTAAGGTCGCTCTCCGGCGCGGCGCGTCGGTGGTCGAGATCAGGGCGCTGCTGAATCTGGGCAAGGAAAACGAACTGACCGACGATGAAATAGTCGATTACATCAACGCGATGAAATCGCAGAGCGATATGACGGTGGTCGAGAGGCCTGCGACTCCGATGGAAACGACGCCGGAACTCTCGGCGATGGTCCAGAGGGTGCTGCCGTCGGTGGTTACGATTTTCAACGAGGCCGGCTCGGGTTCGGGCTTTATCGTCGACAGCAAAAAGAGACTAATCATCACCAACCGCCACGTGATTGCGGGCGGGGGGCAGATCATCGTGCGGATTCATTTTCCGTCCGGCGCGGTCGACGTAGCGGATACCGAGGTTGTGCGGATTCACAAAAAAACCGACCTCGCGCTTATCCGCATCACATCC
>JAUWEX010000233.1 GCA_030607235.1 Planctomycetota bacterium
ATCTGCATCGCAGCCCACACGACCATCAGCGCCATCAGCGCCGGGCCGATATGGTGCGATTTCTCAAGGAAAAAACCCGCGATCGTAAATCCGACCATCAGCACCGCTATCGATACGGCCTGGTAAACGAAACATTGCCGCATCAGCCGCTTAAAACCGTGATGGCCGCCCTTCTTGGCCAACTCGGAAAAAAATCGTAGCGCCACGAAATTCAGCCCCAGCCCGCCGAGCATCCACGCATAAGTCCAGCACGTCTTGAGAAAAGTATAAATTCCGAATTGGTCGTTGGAAAGATTGCGCCGCACCAATATGACGCCGATGAAGAGCAGCGCAACCACAATCGTCCGCGAACCGATATTCCACGGGCCGAGGCGGGTCAGTTCGTTGGTAACGCTCTCGTGTTTGGGCTTGTTTTCAGACTGTGAAATCGTCGTTCTCCGTATGTTGCAAAAACAGCCTGTCGCTATTTCTTTATCGAATCGAAAATCGGCAGCATCTTCTCGCCGGCCTTGCCGAATTCCCGCCGCGCGGCATTCATATCCGCCTTGATGATTCCGCTCAATTCGTCGCGGCGCTTCCAGACATCGTCGAACTTCTCAATCAATTTCTCGTAATTCACGTCGTCATACTCTCCGGCCTGTTCCAGGCCGAACCGCGCCATGAATGTGCCGACCTTGCGACTGCCGCGCCCGATGCCTACCGCCGGAACGCCGACGAGCGAGCCGAGGATAATCAGGTGCAGTCTGCTACTGACGATCGCGTGGACGCCGGAAAGGAACGCCAGCAGGTCTTCAGGCTCGGTGTAGCCGCGAATCATTCGCGTTTCGTCGCCGTGTTTCGTCGCCGCCGCGATTTCGTCGCCTATCTTGTCGTCGGTGGACGGATTCATCGGCATGAACAACACATGCGCGTCGTAGTCGTCGATAATCGTATCGCACAGCCGCACAACCGCGCCCATATCCACGATCTTGCGCTGCGAGGAAACACAGACGCCGACCACCGGCTTGCCGTCTTTCCACAGATTATTCCGCTCGGCCAGACCCTTCACCGCCTCAAGGCCGAAAGGCTCCATCGCGTATGCCGCGTCGCCGGACACGCGAACCTTGTCAGGAGAAAGCCCATACGAGACAAGGACTTTTTTCGTGTTTTCGTCGCGCACCAAAATCAGGTCCGCGTCGCGCTCAAGCCCCTCGCGTATTGCGCGTCTATACTTTATCGTTTCGCGGTCTTCGAGGATCTTGCGAAAGTCAATCAGACCCAAGACGCATTTCTTTGCAATGCCAAGAAGTCTTGTCTTGCGGCCTTCCCAGAATTTGTGATTGTACAGCCCGCCGCCGGTGCCCAGCAAAACCGCCTTCGTTCCGGTCTGGCGCGCCACGCGCAATCCCTTCAGCAAATGCATCGGATAATCGTGCAGCCCGGTTGCGCCGCCGTGGATAAACACATCGGCCCGCCGATAGGCTTGCATGATTTCGTCTGTCCACATCGGCTGGCCGGATTGCGGATCGAAGCGCAGCTCAACGCCGGTGATGCCAAGTTTTTTGCCGGTTCCGACCGGATCGGCGGTAATCACGGATATATCGAGATCGCCGCGCAGTTTGCGCAACTGCGTTACGATACCGGCGAGTATCGCCTCGTCACCGATGTTCTCGGTTCCGTATGGAACACCGCCTATGAGTACTTTAATCATATTTTTCACCCAGCGATTTGTTCGATAAATTCATAATCGACAGACCGAAGTGGATTCTGGATTGTAATTCATTCGGAGTCGGTTTGGCGCTTTCGTTCGGCGATCCTTCGCCAATACGCGATGCGTTTTGCGATCTCGCGCTCGAAGCCGACCTCTCCGGGGCTGTAAAAAACCTTGTCGGCGATTTCGTCGGGCAGAAAACGCTGACCGGAGAACCCGTCTTCCGCGTCGTGATCGTAGACGTAGCCTTTGCCGTAGCCGATATCCTTCATCAGTTTCGTCGGCGCGTTGCGGATGTGCAGCGGAACCGGCAGAGGCCCGCTGCGGTGCACTTCGGAACGGACGCTTTTGAAGGCGGTGTATATCGAATTCGATTTCGGCGCCGTCGCGAGGTATGCCGCCAACTGCGCCATCGCATTGTCGCACTCCGGCAGGCCGACGAACTTCACCGTCTGCATCGTCGCAATCGCCAGCGGCAGCGCCTGCGGGTCCGCGTTGCCGATATCCTCCGAGGCGAACCGCACCATCCGGCGCACGATATACAGCGGATCCTCGCCGCCCTCGATCATCCGCCCCAGCCAGTACAGCGCCGCCTGCGGGTCGGAGCCGCGCATCGACTTGTGCAGCGCGCTGATTATGTTGAAGTGCTCCTCGCCGGACTTGTCGTACAAGATCGCGCGCTTGGCGATGGCCGATTCGATAAGCGGCAGATCCATCTCCGTCCGTTTTTCGACACGGGCCTTGATAGCGGCGAGTTCGAGAAAATTAAGCGCCGTGCGCGCGTCTCCGTGGGAAACGGATATCAGAAAATCGCGCCCCTCGTCGTTTACGCTAATCCCCTGCCCGCCGAGACCGCGCTCCGCATCGAGCAGGGCGTTATCGAGGATCGCGCCGATCTCGTCGCCGTTGAGCGCGTGTAGCACCACTACCTGGCAGCGCGAGAGAAGCGGCGGGTTTACCTCAAAGGACGGGTTTTCGGTGGTCGCGCCGATAAGCGTTATAGTGCCGTCCTCGACGCAGTGCAGGAATGCGTCCTGTTGGATTTTGTTGAAGCGGTGAATTTCGTCGATGAAAAGAATCGTGCCGCGGCCTTCGGTCTTGAGCAGTTCTCTCGCCTGGGCGATGATCGCACGCACGTCTTTTACGCCGGAGGTTACCGCGCTGAAGCCGACGAAATTTTTGCCCGTCATCTTCGCCGCGATATACGCCAGCGAAGTTTTGCCGGTTCCGGGCGGTCCCCACAGGATTACCGACGGCAGGCGGTCCCCCTCCAGCGATGTACGCAGAAACCCGCCCTTCTTGAGCGCCTCGCCCTGACCGAAATACTCGTCGAGCGAGCATGGGCGCATGCGCTCGGCCAGCGGCGCGTTGGCGCGATAGTATTCGCGGAGATTTTTCTCGAAAAGATCAGCCATAAAAGAAGGTCATTCCTGTGGAAAATGGTGTTGATCAACCCATGTCATAAATTCCTGCAAATAACCGGGAATCCTCATACAATACCAAATCTTTTTGCCGTTTG
>JAUWEX010000123.1 GCA_030607235.1 Planctomycetota bacterium
TAAGATGGCGAACTCCCCTTTCTTCGGTATCCGGCACGGCGTAACCGACATAACCAGGGCACTGGTGGTGCTGGGCGTCAACGAAACCGTTTCGCTGGCTTCGGGAGTGCTGGTTTTCAGGGTCTTCGCCAACCCCGGCAAAGACAGCCCATTCGATCGCAAGGCGTTCTGGCTGCATTCGGTGTCTTGCGCTGTGGTAGCGCGCAAAATCGCCAAAACGATCAACGCGTATTGCAAAGGCGAGGAATTTCTGGCAGGCTTGCTTCACGACATCGGCAAGATCGTTCTCGACGAATACTTCCACGAAGATTTCGTCAAGGCGATCCAACTCGCCGACACCTCCGGCATATCGCTGCGCGATGCCGAGGTGCGGGTGCTTGGCGTATCGCACGACCAGATAGGCGGGTGGCTCGCGGAGAGATGGAATCTGCCGCTGCGTATCATAAGCGCGATTAAATACCACCATACCCCGGAAGTTCTGCGAAATCCGGTGCTGGGGGCGATAGTGCATTCGGCCAACATGCTGTGCAAGACCTGCGGGCTGGGTAACAGCGGCTACCGCTGCGGCAACGATTTCAACGACGACACGGGCTGGCGCGTGCTGCAAAAACATTTTCGCAGCCTGGAATACGACGACATCGAGCGGTTCAGCGAAGAAGTGCACCAGGAAGCCGACAAGGCGCGCGATTTAGTCCGCGCCATACGCCCGGCGGGTTAGCCGATCCGCCGGGAATCCGCGAGTTTACGCAGAGAAGCGGAAGAAAATTATATCGCCGTCGAGAACGATGTATTCCTTGCCCTCAAGGCGCACCTTGTTGCGCGCCTTTGCCTCGCGCTC
The DNA here is from genome assembly GCA_030607235.1 of Planctomycetota bacterium. Lineage (GTDB taxonomy): Bacteria > Planctomycetota > B129-G9 > B129-G9 > B129-G9 > JAUWEX01. The sequence continues at coordinate 839 of JAUWEX010000123.1, forward strand.
GGAACCGCATTCCATGAAATCGTCGTAACCGACCACTTCGGCGCGAATGAAGCCGCGTTCCATATCGGTGTGGACTTTGCCCGCGGCACGCTGGGCGTTGTCGCCGGAGTTAATCATCCACGCGCGCACTTCGTCGGCGCTAACCGTAAAAAACACGCGAATTCCGAGCAAGTTCGAAAATCTCTGAATCAGTTTTTCTTTTGCGTGCGTTTCGAGGCCCATCTCCTCGACGAATTGCTCGCGATCCGCTTCATCGAGTTCGGCGATTTCCTGCCGAAGTTTCGCCTGGAAGAAAAATGTGTCGGGATACTCCGCCAAAAGCCCCGCAAAACATTCGTCGTCGGCACTTTGACCTTCGTCGATGTTGACCAGCACCATCATCGGCTTGCGCGTCAGAAACGCGAAGGTACGCAGGGTTATTTCTTCCTCGGTGCTGATTTGCGCCCCGTCCAATCCATCGCCGCTTTCGAGATATGGATGGAGGCGCTCCAGCAGCGCGAGTTCTTTTTTGTTGCTCTCCTGCGTTTTAGTGGGCTTGTTGATCAAGGCCTTCAGTTTCGCAATGCGCTTCTCGGCGATATCGAGATCGGTCAGCAGAAGCAGTGTCTTGACTTCGCCCACGTCGCGCAGTGCGTCGACGCCGCCGTGTGGGTGCACAACGCTCTCGCCGGCAAAACCGCACACCACAGCCACGAGAGCGTCGGCCTGGCGTAGCGCCGCCAGCAGTTCGCCGGGGCTTTTGGCACCTTCGTTGCGCGAAGCGTCGTCGTCGGGCAAGACTCCGGGCACGTCGGTGATGTTGATTCCGGCGAGGACCGATTTTTTGGGCTTGAATATCTCGCATAATTTGTCGTGCCGCTCGTCGGGTATCTTGATCGAAGCAGTGTTGACCTGCTGCCCGGCGGCAAAACCCATTTCGCGGTGCAGGCCGGTCAGCACATCGAATAAGGTTGTTTTGCCGGATTGCGGCAGGCCTACAAAACCAATTGTGCTCATCGTTTCTCTCCGTCGTAATTACGGCAACAGCGTCATCCGCTGCCGGTCAAGTTTGGGTACGATATCGAGTTTCGGCGTAGCGGCGCAGGGTATCAATCGTCTCGAAGGACATCGCCGCTTCGCAGCCCGCCGCCAGGGCGAAACATATCGACGAGGTGGCGCGCAACACGTCGATTACCGCCACAGAGCGTCCGTTCAGGCGGGATTGCTCCAGATCGGCGTATCTGAAAACGGCGTCAATTTCGATCGGCATGTTTTCTCACAAGAAATCGCCCCGCCGTGTTAGGGACGGGGCGTTTGTTTTTTTAACTCGTACTACTTGGTTTCGAGGAAGTCTTTGAGCCGAGCCTTGTTGATGCGCTCGATGCCGTAGGCTCCCATCGTTCGAAGTTCATCTTCGTCTACACCGTCGCCGACAATGACATAGCGGGTGTTGGCCGTTATTTCGTCAACGACCTTGCCGCCCCACTCCGTAATCAGGTATTTGATGTCTTCGCGACTGTGGGGAAAATCGTGGCTTTTGAATTTGCCGAGAATTACGAATTCGGGCTTTTCGCCGGGGGTAAACAGGGGCGAAGAAATTTTGTCGCCTGCAATTATGGGATCGGCGCCTTTGTGCATCGTAACAACCTGGAAAATCGCGGTTTCTTCGTTGACCTGAATGATGCGAATCCGCCCCTTGATTTCGTCGCCGTGCATCACTTCGAAAATAATGCCTCGTTTCAGGCCGTCTTTTGTGCCTATATTGATTGAACCTAAAATACCGTCCACGCCGGATTCGACCGTAACAACCTCGCCGACGACTTTGCGCGTGTATTCTTTCGCTTTACCTCTTTCAAGATCTTCTACGACATCCTTAAGATGTTGATTGCGTTTGTTAAGGGATTCGACCTGTGCGTTTTTCTTGTTGATTTCGTCTTTAAGAATCCGCAACTCTTCCGTCATCTTGCCGTAATCGGCTTCCATCATCTCCCACAACTTTGTCTTCGCCTTCAGGTCGTCCTCCGCCTTTTGCTTATCGAATTCCAAACCAGTGATTTTACTTTCATAATCCTCTTTTAATTTAGGAATATCGATCTTGTCATATCGCTCTTGCATTGTGTTTTTGTCGTCTTCCATCTTCTTGTAATCGTTTTTCAATTCCCTTAGATCCGTGTTCAAATCGCTTTGTGCTTTTTCGAGTCCCGTGATCCTGGCTTCGAAATAGTCCTCGAGCGCGACTATATATTCTGGAAAGTTTTTATACTCCCCGAGTCTGTTCTTGTCTTTATCGCCAAGATATGCCTTCATTAATTCCAGCGACGGTTTCCCCTTATCGTCAACCCATTCTATTTTGAAAGTAACGGAAGGATCTTTCGCACCTTTTGGGCCCACGAATTCTTCCAGGGTAATGTTGTCTTTGACCTGCTGTTTTAGTTTTTTTTCAATCTTTTCCCGCGTTTCTATTTCCTTTTCTTTTTGTTTGATTAACTCCGGTATATCGATCATAAATCCATAAACAAGCAAACCAATCGTCACGACCAGGAGGGTTGAGACGACGATCATGGGTATCATGAGTCTTTCGCGCCGATAGTGCATGAAAGTGCCCTCTTTAGAATTGATTCAATAAAAAAGCGAACGGACTTTTCCCTATGGGTGCCCTGTCGCTCAAGTATATATATCTCCCTATGCTTTGCAAGCATTATATCACCGCCCGGGTAAAAAGTCAATCGCCTTAACTCGAATGAGAACGGAAAGAACCGGCATAACGGATTTGCGGGTCTTGTGATGGCGGCGTTTCGGTGATATGCGCATAGGAAAGGGGAGAGGCGGCCCCAACAAAATTCGTCTCTCCCCCTGTTCCGAAAATACGGGTGATCTTGTTTTGGTGTTGTTACCAGTACTTCCTTCAATTCCTGTCAATATACTTATCGGAAAGGGAATTTGGAAACTTTAGCCTAAAATCAAAAACCCATGTAAATCAAACCAAAGTCCCCCAAATCCCTGCAAGCCGCTATTTTCAAAGGATTCCGGCAGTTGCGATGTTATCTAACGCTGAGTTTCATCAAAAATTCCGCGTTCGTTTTGCTCTTCTTAATCTTATCTTTGAGCAATTCCATCGCCTCGCTGGGGTTCATGCCGTTTAAGACCTTGCGCAGCAACCAGATGCGTTTGAGTTCCTCGGGATCGCAGATTAGTTCTTCTTTGCGCGTGCCGGAGCGGGTAATGTTGAGCGCGGGATAGATGCGCCTGTCGGCCAGTTGCCGCTCGAGATGCAGTTCCATGTTGCCCGTGCCTTTGAATTCCTCAAAAATCACGTCGTCCATCTTCGAACCCGTATCGACAAGCGCCGTAGCCAGAATCGTCAGGCTCCCGCCGTTTTCGATATTCCTCGCAGCACCGAAGAAGCGCTTGGGCTTCTGGAGCGCGCTGGCGTCGATACCGCCGGAGAGGATTCTGCCTGAGTGCGGCTGTTCGTTGTTGTAGGCCCTGCCCAGCCTCGTAATCGAGTCCAGCAGGATAAGCACGTCTTTGCCGAATTCGACCATGCGCTTGGCCTTTTCGCAGACCATCTCGGCCACCTGGATGTGGCGCGAGGTCGGCTCGTCGAAGGTCGAACTGATTACCTCGCCCTTGACGGAGCGCTCCATGTCGGTTACCTCTTCGGGGCGCTCGTCGATGAGCAGCACCATGATGTGGACATCGGGGTGGTTGGTGGCGATGGAGTTGGCGATCTTCTGGAGCAAAACCGTCTTGCCGGTTCGCGGCTGCGCAACGATCATGCCGCGCTGGCCCTTGCCTATCGGCGATATGAGGTCGAAAATTCTCATATCTATTTCCTCGGAATCGGTCTCGAGGAACAGCCGATCCTGTGGATACAGCGGCGTAAGGTCGTCGAATACGGTCTTGTCGGAAAGGATCTCGGGATTCTCGTAGTTCACCGCCTCAACGCGCAGCAGCGCGAAATAACGCTCGTTGTCCTTGGGCGGGCGAATCTGTCCGGCGACGACGTTGCCGGTGCGCAGGCCGAAGCGACGGATCTGCGACGGGGAAACGTAAATATCGTCGGGGCCGGGCAGGTAGTTGAAATCCGCCGAGCGCAGGAAGCCGAATCCGTCCGGCAACACTTCGAGAGTGCCCTCGCCGTAGGTCAGGCCGTCCTGGCTGACGCGCGTCTTCAGCATTTCGAATATCAGGTCC
>JAUWEX010000106.1 GCA_030607235.1 Planctomycetota bacterium
GAAGATGCTCGAACTCGACGGCACACCCAACAAGGGCAAACTCGGCGCCAACGCGATACTGGCGGTGTCGCTGGCGACGGCGCGCGCGGCGGCGGACTTCCGCAAGATGCCGCTGTACCGCTATCTGGGCGGGAGCGACGCGGTGGTGCTGCCGGTGCCGATGATGAACATCCTCAACGGCGGCAGCCACGCCGACAACAACGTGGATTTGCAGGAATTCATGATTATGCCCATCGGCGCGCCGACCTTTAAGGAAGGGCTGCGCATGGGCGCGGAGGTCTTTCACAAACTGAAATCGGTCCTCAAGGCCCGCGGCCTCAACACCGCGGTCGGCGACGAGGGCGGCTTCGCGCCGGACCTGAAGTCCAACACCGAGGCCGTCGAGATAATCCTCGAGGCCGTCGAAGACGCGGGCTACAAGCCGGGCAAGGACATCTTCCTGACGCTCGACCCGGCGGCGAGCGAGTTTTACGAGGACGGCGTCTACAACCTCAAGGCCGAGGCGGACCCGAAGAAGGACTCCGCGGCAATGGTGGATTTCTACGCGGAGATGGTGGCGAAGTACCCGATTTTCTCCATCGAAGACGGCCTGGCCGAGGACGACTGGGCGGGCTGGAAGAAACTCTCGGAGAAACTGGGCGGCAAGGTGCAACTCGTCGGCGACGACCTGTTCGTTACCAACGTCAGGCGGCTGAAGCGCGGGATCGACGAGGGCGTGGCCAATTCGATCCTCATCAAAGTCAACCAGATAGGCTCGCTGACCGAGACGCTGAACACGATCGCGATGGCGCACGGCGCGGATTACACCACCGTCATCTCGCACCGCAGCGGCGAGACCGAAGATACGTTTATCGCCGACCTCGCGGTGGCGGTGGGCGCGGGTCAGATCAAGACCGGCTCGCTGTGCCGCTCGGAGCGGGTCTGCAAGTACAACCAGTTGCTTCGCATCGAAGAGGAACTCGGCGAGAGGGCCGTTTACGGCGCGGAAATCATCAGGAAACGTTAACGAAGGCGCGATGGCTCCGGCGAGAAAACGCAACGAACAAGACGAAGGCCGGGCGAGCCGGTGGCGGCCGCTTTTCGAGGCGTTGTTCTGGTCTGCGTTGGTGGCGGTGGCGGTGATCTTCGTGCTGAAGGTCTACGTCCCCGACTCCCATGAGGCGGAAGAGACGCAGAAGCGGCTGAAGGCCGCGGAGGAGGAACTCGCGGAGCGAAAGGAGTCGCTGGAGCGCAAGCGGGCCTACGTCCGCGACCTGACCCGGACCACGGTCGACCCCGAGACGCTGGAGCGCGAACTGCGCCAGAAGCACGGCTGGAAAAAAGATGGCGAATGGAGTCTGCGGCAAAATGCCGATGTAGATTAGTGGCGGAAAACCGATATAATAGATGAGGGCGGGATGTGCAATTCCGTCCGGTCAATCCATCAGGAGCGTAACATGCCCGACATTCTCGACCAGGGAGAAGTTGACGCGCTGTTGCAGGCCGTCAGGAAAGGCAAGGTAAGCGGCGTAGGCGCCAGGCCCGGGGCCACGTCGCCCAGCGAGACAGCCAAGCGCGGCGAAGGCGAATACGACTTCACAAAACCCGAGCGCGTTACCAAAGAACAACAACGCGCCCTGCACGCGATACACGATATCTTTGCGCGCGGTCTTTCGTCGTCGCTCTCCGGCCTCATCCGCGCGATAGTCGACGTGCGGCTGATAGACGTCGAGCAGGCGACCTACGGCGAGTACATAAACTCGCTGCCCAATCCCACTTCGTTCAACCTTCTGCACATCATGCCGATGGACGGCACGGCGGTGCTGGAACTCAACCCCGAGGCGATATTCCCGCTGATTGACCGGATGCTGGGCGGCAGTACGGGGGCCGGTTCCGCGCTGACACGCCCGCTGACGCAGATTGAGCAGCATCTGGTGAGCACGATCATCGGGCGCGCGACGGAGCAACTGGAGCAGGCGTGGTCGAACCTGGAGAAACTGAGTTTTACGCTGACGAACTCGGAGTCCAACCCGCACCTGATGCAGATACACTCGCCCAACGAGCCGGTGGTCGTGATAAACTACGAGTCCAGGATAGGCAAGTCGCAGGGCGCGATGAGCCTGTGCTACCCGTACCGCGTGATCGAGCCGGTCATCAACACCTTCACCGCGCAGACGTGGCTGACACAGGCCAAGACCCCGGAAAAAAACACCGTGGACGCCCTCCGGCTGAATCTGGGCAAGGCGGCGCTGGACCTCAACGTCTACCTCGCCGAGACGGAGATAACGCTGGCGGACCTGGTGGCCCTCAAACCCGGACACATCATCCAGACCGGCAAGCCGGCGAACTCCGAGATAACGCTGGCGATCGGCGGCAAACTCAAGTACAAGGGCACGCCCGGCGTGTTCAAGAACCACAAGGCGTTCCTCGCCACGCGCCCGGCCCGCCCCGGCGAGAATATCTAACCTATCCGCAGATTACGCAGATTTTTTTACCACAGAGAACACAGAGATTTTTTTACCGCGGAGACGCGGAGAACGCAGAGAAATTCAGGAACCACGAATTTCCTTCCCGTTGCCCTTATCACTAAACGCTCCAACCACGCCATTTGCAAACCCTTCATGAAGGACGCAGATTACACAGGCTTCTGGATGTTGTCGGGGCCAATTTCAGCAAGATATTCGGCTATAGGTTGTGGTGCATCTTTAAAGTCTTCGACGTCCTCTTGGGTATAACCTTTTTTAATATTAGATTTAATGGCGTCAATATCCCATTGCACTATATTCATCAACCTTTTATTGTCGCGATACAAAATAAGGTTGTCTTCCTTTTCCAAATAATAGACAAACATTAATAATTTATTTGCAATCTCTTGCCATCTGTCTCGCACTCGATCTTGCACTTCTTTTTTAACTTCATCATCCCCACACTCAATCGACTTTAAGCGATAACTCCATTGCGTATTTAGTTCTAACATGCTAATTTGATTCAAGTATTGAACTGCGGAAACAAATTTACAAAGCGAAACAATCATAAAACTATTATGCAAATCAAGTGTCTCAAAGTCAGAAAGCAGTGCCACACATGATTCGCATTTGGGAAGATTGTTTGGATGGATTAATTGGATAATTTCTTTGCTATTATCCGCGCGTGTTTTTTTTGCTTCTTTTGCTGCCAAAATGTCCGACGTTGATTTCATTTCCTCTACAACTCGAAACAACAAACTAGCCGCTTTCCTTTTTCTTTGTTGTTCTTCTCGTTGATCCCGATTTTTTTCCAATGTTTCGATATGTTTTTGTCGGCGCTCTTCCATTACTCGCGCAGAGGCTTCTTGTTTTCTGATCTGTTCGCGATCAAATTCCTCTCTGCGTCTTTCAGATTGCTTGCTCGACCAAACAATAATAACCAATGAAATCAATGAAGCCATGGCAGCAGTGATGGCTGGAACGGCCACCAATTTAGTGCTTGCTGCAATGTCGGGATAGGACCACTCAAGAACAACAACAGTAAGAATGGCTATCAGAAACAACGAGACAATGGCGGCAAGGATAGTTTTCATGACGTACATATAAATTCTCCATTAGAATCAACGACAATTATGGCAAAGATAAAAACATAATGCAAGTCAGATGAATTTGTGTTTATTTCCGCCTGGGGTGGATGAATTCGTGGTTTCAAAAAATCTGTGAAATCTGCGGATAGAAAGAAATCGCATCGCGAAACCGCGCACAAGATTTGTCAGTGAGTGCAAGCGAAGCGCTTCTGTCGCCGAAGGGCGACAGACAGCGAGCGGGTATTGGAATAAGTGGCTGCTCCTCGCTTGGCTGCGGGCCCCGCCCGTCTCTGCGGGCTCTGCGTCTCTGCGGTTATTGAGAAGTCAAGATGAAGGATTACGGTTTTTTTCGGGGTTTCTTTGAAATATGCGGGGGCTTTGATACAATCCCGCCGGAGAGTCCCGCAGAAAAATCACGGAAACCGATATGACAAAACATTACGCACTCGATCTCGACGCAAGCATCGCAGAACTGAAATCAAACGCGCAAACCGGACTGACCGCCGAGGAAGCCACGCGCCGACTCGGCGAATACGGGGCTAACGAGTTGCAGGAGGCCCCGCGCCAACCCGCGTGGATACGATTCCTGCGCCAGTTCACCGACCTTATCGTCATCGTCCTCATCGCCGCGGCGGTCGTCTCGGCAATCGCACACGGCCTGAGAGACGCGATCGCCATCGGCGTGATCGTCATACTAAACGGCGTGCTGGGGTTCGTGCAGGAGGAACGCGCCGAACGCGCGCTGGCCGCGCTAAAGCGCCTGGCCTCGCCGCAGGCGCGGGTCATCCGCGACGGGCGGCATCTGGAAATCGAATCGCGCGAGGTCGTCCCCGGCGATATCGTCGAGATAGACACGGGCGATTTCATCCCCGCCGACGTGCGCGTCATCGAGGCCGCGAACCTTCGCATCGAGGAGGCGGCGCTGACCGGCGAGTCGATCCCGGTTGCAAAGGACCCCGCGCTCGTCCTCGACGAAAAGACGCAGACCGCCGACCGCCGCAACATGGCGCACATGGGCACGACCGTGGCATACGGCCGCGGGCGGGCGCTGGTGGTCGCCACGGGGATGCAGACCGAGGTGGGCAGGATCGCGGGCCTGTTGCAGCGCCCCGGCATGAAGGGCACGCCGCTGCAAAAGCGGCTGGCGGGCGTGGGGAAACTCCTTATCTGGGTTACGCTGGGCATCTGCGCGTTTATTTTCGCGCTGGGGATTCTGCGCGGCGCGGACCTGGTCGAGCAGTTCATGATTGCGGTAGCCCTCGCGGTCGCCGCGATTCCCGAAGGCCTGCCGGCGGTGGTTACGATCGCGCTGGCGATCGGCGTACAGCGCATGGTCCGGCGCCACGTCCTGATACGCAAACTGCCCAGCGTCGAGACGCTCGGCTGCGTCTCGGTGATTTGCACCGACAAAACCGGCACGCTGACGCAGAACGCGATGACGGTGCGCAGGTTGTTCGTCGACGGCGGGGTCTGCGAGGTAACGGGCGGCGGCTACGGGTTCGAGGGCGAGATTCTGCGCGACGGGAAATCCGCCGAGCAAGGCCCGACGATGAGGCGGTTCTTCGAGATCGGCGCGCTGTGCAACAACGCCAAAATCGGCATCAGCCCGGAGACCGGCGCGAACAGCGCGCTGGGCGATCCGACCGAGGCGGCGCTGCTGGTCGCGGCGCACAAGGGCGGCGCGAATTACGAGGAGTTGGCGAAGTCGCTGCCGCGCGTCGACGAGATACCGTTTGACAGCGACCGCAAGGCGATGAGCGTGATCGTATCCGCCGCGGCGGACGCGGGCGGCGAAAGGCTGCTGTACACCAAAGGCGCGCCGGACGTGATCGCGGCGTTGTGCGCGA
>JAUWEX010000204.1 GCA_030607235.1 Planctomycetota bacterium
GCCCACATCGTGCAGGATTATCCCCGCCGCCAGAAGGTCCCGGTCAAGCGCGGGATAACACGGCACGATCTTTTCCATCACGCCCAGCATCGTTACCGTGTGCTCCAGCAGCCCGCCGATGTAGGCGTGGTGGTAGGTAACCGCGCCGGGGCTGCGGCGGAAGCCTTCGCGTATCTCCTCGTCAGCCAGAAACGCCTCGAGCAGCGCCTTGAGATGCGGGTTCTTGATCGATTTCGCGGCCTTGAGGAGTTCGGTCATCATCTTGTCGATGTCGCGCTGCGTGTGCGGCAGCAGATCCGCAAGGTCCGCTTCGTCGGCCTGTGCGGGCCTGATGCGCGCTATGACGACCTGCATCTGGTTGCGGTATATCTCGACGCTGCCCTGTATCTTTACGATGTCGGCGTCCCGAACCTGCTCAAAGGTCATCTCCGTAGCGTCCCACATCCGTGCCTGGATATTGCCGCTCTTATCGCCCAGCGACATCGCCAGGTACGTCTTGTCGGCGCGAGTCTTGAGCAGGTCGCACTGTCGAAGGACGAAAAAATCCTGGAGATTTTCACCGCCCTTGAGGTCCCTGATAAAAGTGCGCGCCATGCTAGCCCCCCACGCCCAATTGTTTCTGGCATTCGACCAGCCGCTGGGCCGTGTCTTTGTATTCGTCGATAAGTTCGAGCACCCTGTTGTAGCAGTCCAGCGCTTTGGCCCACTCCTTATTGTTCTGGTACGCGACGCCCTCGTCATATTTGAACTTCACCTCGTATAGCGCGTCGCCGACCTTGATGAGGTAGTCCTTGACGTCGGCGTAGTCGCTGCGGAGCCGTGCGACCTTGCGGAAGGCGGCGGCGGCCTCGACGAGTTTTTTGTTTCTGAAAAATTGTTCGCCGTTTTTGTATTCGGCGGCGGCGGTTTCAAGGTCTTCGATGTTCTTCGCCGCGCCCGGGAAGTCGGCGCAGGCGTTAAGGCAGTTCCTGTAAGCGCCCAGTGCGAGGTCATAGAGTTTGCGCTCGCCGCTCTCGAAGCGCTGCGCCATCTCGAACGACTCCTGAGCGGTCTTGTACTTCTCCTCAGCCTCGGCGATCAGCGCCTGTGTGTCCTTGTAGTTGGGCAGGATGCGTTCGAGTCTGCGGAGTTCCTCCCTGGCGGCGGCGTACTTCTTCGCCCTGATGTGACCGGTCGCGGTCGAGTAGGCGGTCTCGGCCTTGGTCAAGTTGCGGCGAATGACGTCGGCGCGGCTTTTGGCATTGCGGTACGTGGGGCTCACTTCCACGATCTTGTCGAGCAGTTCCAGCGCCTCACTGTACTTGCCGTCTTTTTCGCAATCGGCGGATTCGAGCATCATCTGCTCGAGCATGTCGTCACGGAGTTTGTTGAAATCGCTCTTCCGCGATTCGCTCATATCGGCCGCTTTTTTGTAGCAGATCGCCGCGTTGTACCAGTCCTTAACGGGCGCGTATTTGTCCTCGGCGGCGGCGGCGAAGCGGTCGGCGGCCTTTTCGTTCATCACTCGCTCGTAATCGACCTTGAATTTTTCGTCGTAGGATTCGGCGATTTTGTATTCCTCGGCGGCCTTGTCCCAGTTGCGCTCGATCTCGTACTGCCGGCCGAGGTTATAGTGCCGGGTGGCGAGGTTGGTCGCGATCGCCTTGCGCCGCGTGGGGTAAGTACGGTTGTTGGGGTCCTTGAGGATTGCCTCGTCGATTTTCTTGAGCGCCTCTTCGTATTGCTTGCGGTTGTAATATATCTCCGCCTGTTCGGCGGCGGCCCTGGCCTCGGCCTTGTAGCGCTCTATCATCTCGCCGGCGGACTTCAGGCCCGCCTGGGCTTCCGGAAGGTCCTTGACGAGGCCCAATGCCTTGTTGTAGGTATCCTTCGCCTCGTAAGGCTTGCCCTGGCGCATGAATTCGTCGCCTTCCCTGACGTACACTCTGGCGCTGGCCAGGTTTTCTATGATCGCATTTACTTCTGCCAGTTTGATCGACGCCTCGGTGTGGCGGGGGTGCAGTTCAAGGCACTTGCGGAACGAATCTCGCGAGGCTTCGTACTGCTTTTGAGCCAACTGCGTCTTGCCGCGGTCGAAATGCGCTTCGGCCTCGCGCAGGAGCGACGCGCGCTCCGTCAGAACGGCCTGCTTTAGCGCCGCGGCCTTGTCGTTGTATTCGTAGACCCTGATCGCCCTATCGCACAGCGCCACGAGTTCGTCGGCCACCCCGACCGAGCGGATGCCGGTCCTCTTGCGGTTCTCCACCTGCGCGACGAGATTGTTGTATTCCTTCTCCGCCAGCACCAGCGCCGAAATCTTGGGCTGCAACGCACGCGCCCGCTCGTGCTTGTAATCGAGGCGGATACACTCGTTGAGTTTCTCCAAACTCGCCTTCCAATTGCGCGCCTTTTCGAATGCCAGTGCCGACTGGTATTCGGCCTCGGCGCGGGTCTTGACCTCCTTGACCAGCGCTTCTATGCGTCCCAGCCCGTCTTTGGCTTTGGCGCATTTGGGGAAAACCTGAAGGGCCTGGTTGTAATACGACTGCGCCTCTTCGATGCCGCGCAGCGTTAACCCGGCGTTGGTCGCGATCAGGCTGTCGCCCCTCGCAGCCAGATCGTTGGCGCGGTTGATATCGGTGATGGTCCGGCGCACGTTGGCTAGTTCACGCGAAACTTCGGAATTGTGGGGGTCGAGTTTGAGCGCGCGTTCGAGGCTGGACTGCGCAAGTGTGTAGTCGGAGAGGTCGCTCTTGCCGTCGATGGCCTTGCGGGCCTCGTCCAGCAGCCGTGCGGCCTCGGCCACGCGCCGGTCGCGCTCGTTTTTGGCGCGCAGCAGCGCGTCGTTGGCGCGGCGCAGAGTGTCGGGCCGGACCGTGAGCCTTTTGGCCTCGGCCACGGCGTTCTCGCACTCAATCAGCGCGTCGTGGATATTGGTGTCGTAATGCCGCTCCGATTTTTTCAGATAGCACTCGACGACCTTGTCCGAGGCGTCGGGAAATTCCCCGTCCGAATCCTTCTCGATCGCCTTGAGGTATTCCTGGATGGCCTTATCGTATTCGCCCTCGCGAAAACGCTCTTCGCCCTTGTTGTAATAGCGCTCCGGGCCGCAGCCCGCCAGCAGCACCGCCAAAGCGAGCAATGCGACTAAGCATTTGATCCTGGTATCCATGAGCGGTCTCCATAAAATCGGTTTTCAAAAGATCCGACTTATCCCATCATTTTTTTGATCCTGTCCGCGTTCGGATTTTCTATCACGCCGCGTTCGGTTATTATCGCTGTGATGTATTTCGCGGGCGTTACGTCGAAGGCCGGACTGAAGGTCTTGACGCCCTCCGGCGCGATGCGCGCGCCCAGCCCCTCGACGATCTCTTCGGCTCCGCGTTCTTCGATCGGTATCGCGTTGCCGTCCTCGATCGCAAGGTCGAAAGTCGAAGCCGGCGCCGCCACGTAAAACGGTATCCCGTGTTCTTTGGCCAGAACCGCGACCATATAAGTTCCGATCTTGTTGGCGGTGTCGCCGTTGACTGCGATCCTGTCCGCGCCGACGATCACCAGATCGATCCGCCCGTCCTTCATCGCGTGTCCCGACATGTTGTCGCAGATCAGCGTTACGTC
>JAUWEX010000196.1 GCA_030607235.1 Planctomycetota bacterium
TCCCACATCGAAGTGAGTATGTCCCAGCGTTTGTTGCGCTGGATCCACCCGACCAGGCCCACGACATGCCTGCCCCGCAATGAATCCAACCCAAGATCGCTCTTCAGAGCGGGGACCTCGTCGATGGCGTACTTTTTGTCGGCCCTTGCGCCGTGCGGGATTATCATGATGTTTTTCGGCGGCGGCCAGCCGTTGCCCTTGGATGTCCATTCCAGACGCCACTTCTGGTAGTGGCATTTGAACAGCAGCACGTTGCACAATTTCGCCAGGCGCTTGATGAATTGCTCTTCGTGCTCGCGCATTCGGCCGTGAACGGTGTGAGGCTCGACGACGGTCGGGATCCCTTTCAGGCTTTTGAGCAGGTTGAGAAATCCCTCGTTATCGTCGCTGACGCCCTGGCGGTTGACGTAGTTGTACAGGCCGTACTCGTGCTCAAGGTGAACGACGTAGGGATCGAGTTCCTTGATTTTTCTGGCGACGATCCTGTACCAGTCTCTGCGTTTCTCGTTAATGATGGGAAAGACGTTTTCGCCCCTGCCGTCGGTGTGCGAGATAATACAGGTCGGTCTTTCGGGCTGGTGTTTCCTGATAAATTCGTGCGCCTCTTCGGCGAATGTGGCGATGCCGCACTTGCGTGGAGGCCACGAAGAGACAATGACAATCGGTTTCAATTTTCCCTTCATTGCGCCGTTCCCTCAAGTAACGAGAATCACTGTTTTGCCGCGCTCACCAGCGAGGACTGATCGCTGTCAAACTCACTTGATACTGTTGAGGACATCTCAATCATATCCAGCGTTGCCAGCAGGTAGCATATCGTGCTTTCCGCGCCCCGATTGTGGTTGATACCCTCGGCGGTCAGCCCGTCGGCGCAGCCGCCGGACTCGAAATCGTAAATCGGTATTTCGCGGTCGTTGGCCCCGAAGAACCAATCGTACACGAGCGACATTTCCTCGCAATACGACGAGTTGCGCGTTGCGCGAAACGCCGCCCAGTTCGCCTCAACCAGCGAACAGGCGTCGATGGGCTGCTGATCGTACATCGCGTGAGTTCCGCCGCGCACGCACCAACCCTCGCTACCGACAAGCGAATAGTGCTTGTCGCGCTTGCATTTTCCAATAAGGAATTCCAGAGATTCTTCGGCAATCGTGAGATAATCCTTTAACCCGGTTACCTCGTATGCGCGCAGCATCGCGTGCGGCAGCACGGCATTGTCGTAGTACAGGCCGTCCTCGAACCACCGCCAGTCGGGGCCGGAAGTCGCGCGGTATTGCCCGGCCAGGCTTTTGGCCAGTTTTCCCATCCGTTCCACCAACCCTTCGGCCTGCGGATATTTGCGCAGATAGAAATACAGGCCCAGCATCGAATACGCCGAGCCGCGCAGGCTGCGGGTGTTGATGTTTTGCGCCGCGCGGTCGAACATCTCCTTGGACATCTGCCAGTAGCCGTCCGGCGCAAAGGCGACTCCGTAGCCCAGCCCCCACAGCACCCTGCCCAGAGTGTCCTCGCCACCGATAGAGCCCCGGAAGGTGCGGTCATACGAGACAAAGTTGTGGAATCGCCCGTCGTCGAGCTGGCAGAAACGCAGGAACGACAAATACTTCGAGAGAAGCGAGATTGCCTGCGGCGAATTGTACAGCCAGTCGTATTTCGTCATCACTACGATCGCGCGCGCCGCGTCGTCCGCCGAATAGCCGTGCTGCGGATCCGGCACGCTGAATTTCGCGTGCTGGATTACGCTCGTGTTGTCGGTCAGGCGCACAAGATGGTCGAGCCTGGGCCGGGGAATCCGGCTGGCGGCGGCAACCCGCTTGAGAACGCGCGGTTTGCCGACGACCGGCTCGCGCATGAGAATCTCTTCGAATACGGAAAAATATTCCCGCGCCACTTCCTTCCACAGCATCCGGCGCGTATATTCGTATGCCTTTTCCTTCACACGCTTCAGCTCGGCCGGAGCGTCGAGCCAGCGCATAATCGAATCTGTCAGCGCCTCGCTGTCGCGGAACGGCACCAGCCGCCCGCGCCCGTCGTCGAGCAGCTCCTCGGCGTACCAATACGGCGTGCTGACTATCCCGCAGCCGGCGCCGAGCGCGTAGGCCAGCGACCCGCTGGTTATCTGCTCGATATTCAGATACGGCGTAACGTAGATATCAGCCGCCGCAAGGAAATCGCACAGCTCCGAGAGATTCACGAACCGATCCTGAAAAATAACGTTTTGCTCCACGCCCAGCGAACGCGCCAACCTCTGGAGGCCGTAACGGTACTCGTCGCCCACCTGGTTTTTTATCTGCGGATGCGTCGCGCCCAGCAGGACGTAAACGACATCGGGGTGCTTCTTCACGATCGGAGGCAGGGCCTTGAGCATATACTCGATGCCCTTGTTGGGACTGAGCAGGCCGAACGTGAAAATCACCCTCCTGCCGCTCAGGCCGATGCCGGCTTTGTACTGCTCGCCCCTGCCGAACTCGACCGTCGGTATGCCGTGGTGAATGAAGGCGATTTTTTCGTCGGGCACGTTATATACCGACTTGAGAAAACCCACGCCCTTGCGGCTCATCACGACCAGCTTGCTCGAGCGCTCGATAATCTCCTCGAAGACCCTGCGCTGGCTGTCGCTCGGTTTTTCGAGAATCGTGTGAAGAGTCGTAACCAGCGGCGGGCGCATCTCGCGCAGCATCAGCAGGAGATTGCGGCCGTGCTTGCCGCCGAAGATGCCGAACTCATGCTGGAGGCACACAACGTTGACGCGGTTGGAATTCAGATAGCCCGCGGCCTTCAGGTAGTCGTTGAGGTCTTCCTTCCCGATCTCGAAGCGCACCTGCGGCGGATAGCCGTAGCCTTCGGGCCTGTCGTTCATCGCTATCACAAACGTGCGGTACCTGTCGCGGACGTGGCGACGGATGGCGTTGGAGAGATCGGTGGTAAAAGTGGCGATGCCACACTGGCGCGGGAGGTGATTTCCTATAAAAGCAATCGCCTCTTGCCTGGAAAATTCCGGCGAGCGGTTCATATCCCCCTCCTTTCGCAAATCCGAGTCTAGGGACGCTTGATAATATGCCTTTTGCCGAGGTTTTGCAAGAAAAATGAGGGGCTATTGCAATGCCGTTAAGTTAAGGGATAAGTTCTTGCCGTGATTGTCGCTACGCTTAATAAAACGACCTCCTTGGGACGATATTGGGAGTGTAAGACTTCCAAATCCATCCAGAGGAGGTTTGTTATGCATTATTTTAATCGGCAATTTCCGCTCGACTCTTTTGTGCTGAAAGGGACACATCCCTTCGGTGCGCAGTCCTTTGGCCTGCTTCCGAAGGAGGATGTGTCCCTTTCAGCCCACAAGATTTGTCAGTGGGTGGCAGCGAAGCGCTTCTGTCGCCGAAGGGCGACAGACAGCGAGCGGCAGGCAGCGCCTGCAAGCAAATCTTTTCTCCACAAATTTCAAGACTCGCTCCTTGCTTTTTGCCGATGGCAAAAAGAAGCAGTCGCTACAACTCAACCAGTGCGTGCACAAGATTTGCCAGTGAGTGGCAGCGTCCGGCCTCTTTTTGCTGTCAGGCAAAAAGCAGGACGCGGGTATCGGAGGATGTGGTTACTTCCCTATTGGGAGCGGGCCCGGCCCGCCTGACAAGAATCGTTA
The DNA here is from genome assembly GCA_030607235.1 of Planctomycetota bacterium. GTDB lineage: Bacteria > Planctomycetota > B129-G9 > B129-G9 > B129-G9 > JAUWEX01. The sequence continues at coordinate 3,632 of JAUWEX010000196.1, forward strand.
ATGCGAACAGGCTTTTAAGATTTGCCAGTGAGTGGCAGCGAAGCGCTTCTGTCGCCGAAGGGCGACAGACAGCGAGCGGGTATTGGAATAGGTGGTTGCTCCTCACTTGCCTCCAGGCGTTGCC
>JAUWEX010000385.1 GCA_030607235.1 Planctomycetota bacterium
GGCGAAGGCGGCGTGATCCCCGCGCCGAAGCCCTTCCTCGAACGTCTTGCACGGATATGCAAAGACAACGGCATCTTCCTCGTCTTCGACGAAGTGCAAAGCGGTATGGGGCGCACATGCAGTTGGTTCGCCGCGGATCACGTCGGCATCAAGCCCGACATCATGGCGATCGCCAAAGGCATCGCATCGGGATTTCCGCTCAGCGCGGTCGCCTCGAGCAGGGCTATCATGGAGCAGTGGCAGCCCGGCGCGCACGGCACGACCTTCGGCGGAAATCCCGTCAGTTGCGCCGCGGCCGTCGCCACGATCGAAACCATCCGCGAGGACAACATGTTTGAAAAGGCCCGCGAGGTCGCCAAGCACGCCCGCGAACGCCTGATGCAGTTGATGGACAAGTACGATTTCATCGGCGACGTGCGCGGCGTCGGCAACATGGTCGGCGTGGAGTTCGTCAAGGACCGCCGGACAAAAGAACCCGCGCCGGAAATTCTATCGAACCTCCTCGTGAAGGCCCGCGAAAAGGGCGTCGTGATGATCGGCTGCGGTCCGTTCGGAAACGTGCTGCGTTTCTATCCGCCGCTGTGCATCACCCGCGAGCAGATCGACCGCGTCATCGACACGATCGACGAGTGTCTTGCTTAAAATACAAAACGCCGGCTCCTTCGCCCGCCGGGGGAGCCGCGCGCAGAGAGACCGACTATGGACAGGCAGACAGTCATAATCGCGCTGGGCGGCAACGTGCTCATTCGCGAAAAAGAACAAGGCACCATCGAACAGCAGGAGCGGCACGCCCAAGAGGTCTGCCGCGATATTTTTCCTGTCCTACGCAAAGGATACAACGTCGTAATTACCCACGGTAACGGCCCACAGGCCGGCGCGTCGCTTATCCGATACGAGATGGCCTCGGCAATGCTGCCGGTGATGCCGCTGGACGTCTGCGTCGCCGACAACGAAGGCGAGATGGGCTACATCCTTCAGCAGGCGCTCCTCAACGAACTGCGCCGCAATGATCTGCGCCGGTTCGTCGTAACCATGATCACGCAGGTCATCGTCGACCACAACGACCTCGCCTTCGCCAATCCGACCAAGCCCATCGGCCCGTTTTTCTCGCGGAGCGAAGCGCGCGCGCTCAAAAAAGAACGCAACTGGATCATGGTCGAAGACGCAGGCCGCGGCTGGCGGCGCGTGGTGCCCTCGCCCCTGCCCACGCGGATCATCCAGCGCGACATGATCCGCCTGCTCGCCGGCGAAGGCCACATCGTCATCGCCTGCGGCGGCGGCGGGATACCCATCACCAAAAAAGACAACAACGACTACATCGGCATCGAAGCCGTCGTGGACAAAGACCGCGCCTCGGCGCTTCTGGCCGAAGACATCGGCGCCGACATGTTTATCATCCTGACGCGCGTGCCCAAAGTCGCGCTTAATTTCGGCAAGCCCGACCAGCGCGACCTCGACCGCATCACACTGGCCGAGGCCGAGCGATACCTCGCCGAGGGCCACTTCGCGCCCGGCAGCATGAGGCCCAAAATCGAGTCGTGCATCGAATTCATCCGCAAAGGCGGCCGTAGCGCGATCATCACCGACTCCGAGCACCTCGCGCAGGCCCTCGAAGGCCGCCACGGCACCACCATCACCGCCTAGCGCTTACACAACACAACAAAAAAGGCGTCGCTCCGAAGAGAACGCCTTTTTTGTGCGCAAAATGCTCTAAAGCAACAGTGAGGCAATAAGCCCGTTATCCCGCACACTCTTTGCAATGACATCGCTTATTTCGGAAATTTTGTCGGGATGTTTTTTGAGCGTACTCTTAACAAGCAACCGCGCAAATCCCCAATAATGCAATGCTACTTTTTGATCC
>JAUWEX010000326.1 GCA_030607235.1 Planctomycetota bacterium
GAAGATGCATAATCCCGCCTTTGTGCTTCGCGATCCCTACGTCACCGAGCACGCCACGATTGCCGATCTCATGTCGCATCGCAGCGGCCTCCACACCGGCGCCGGCGACCTTCTCGAGGATCTCGGCTTCGACCGGGACTACATCCTGTCCCATATCGATCAGCAGCGCCGCGCCCCCACGCGTCATCAGCACCACCATCGAGTTGCTCGTGGCGCGGTTGCGGATTACGCCCATGAATTTCCGGAAGTAGCGCTCGTTGTCGGCGCGGAACTCGGTGCGCTCCTCGTCCTCCATGCCGAACGCCTTGACTACGCGGATGCCGCTGAAGGACTGGTGGATGGACTGCGTGGCGTCGGCCTGCTTGCGCAGACTTTTTTGGGAGTATTTGCGAATTTTCTTGCCGAAGATCTTCATCGGCAGCGCGATGAGCGGCAGCGCGATCAGTATCGCCACGCCCAATTGCCAGCACGCAAGCAAAATCACCGCCGCCATGCATATCAGGCGGAAGGGGTTTTCGATTATATCGCCGAGCATGAAATCGACCGACTTCTGCGTTACCATCACGTCGTTGGTCAGCCGCGCCAGCAGCCCGCCGGTCTTGCGCCGGTCGTAGAAGTCCAGCGACAGGCCCATCAGGTTGTCCGCGGCGGCGGAGCGGATGTCGACGTATATCCGGCCCATCAGGTACTGGTGGAAATAGGTCTTGGCGAAACTGCATATCCCCAGCACCAGAGCCAGCGCCAGCATCAAAAGCGCGATATTGTATATGCTCGGAAAATCGCCGGCGATTATCTGGTTGGAGAACGGCTCGGCGATAGATATCGTCGCCGTCTCGGCCATCGCCACAAAGAGCGAAAACGCCACCACCGTCCCCAGCGCCGACTTGTAGCGCCACACGTAGCCGAACACCCGCGCGTACTGCGAGAGTATGCCCTTGCGCTTGAGCGTAGCGCGGAAGCCGAAATAGATCGACGCGCAAATCACCAGAAACGCGACCACTATCAGCGTCAGTTTCAGCGGATCGGTCAGCACCTCCAGCAGATTGCTAAAAATCTTGCTGCTCGAGACGGCGTCTTTCGCAACATCGGTAACCTTTAGGAGTATCGGATAACTCATGCGTTTTCTCAGTAGGCGGTCTTGCTTATGAAGCCGCGATAGAAAGTCATCAACAGTATTTTAATGTCGAAACGCAGCGACCAGTTTCGGACGTAGAACAGGTCGTACTGAATGCGCTTGGTCAGCGAGGTATTGCCGCGCCAGCCGTTGACCTGCGCCCAGCCGGTGATTCCGGCCTTGCACTTGTGCCGCAGCATGTAGCGCGGAATCTGTTTTTTGAAATCCTCGATAAACACCGGCCTCTCCGGTCGCGGCCCGACCACGCTCATCTGCCCGGCGAGGACGTTGAGAAACTGCGGCAGTTCGTCGAGACTCGTCTTGCGCAGAAACGTCCCGAAGTGCGTCCGGCGCGGGTCGTTTTCGCTGGCCCAGACCGCTCCGCCTTCTTTTTCGGCGTCGAGTTTCATGCTGCGGTATTTCAGGATCGAAAACTCGCGCCCGTCCAGCCCCATGCGTTTCTGTCTGTAAAAAACCGTGCCCTTGCTGCCGAGTTTGACCATCAACGCGATCGCCAGCATCGGCAGGCCGAACACCACAAGCGCCGCAAGCGAGATTATGACGTCGAAGGCGCGTTTTTGCAGCGCCCGCCAGCCGTACAGCGGACTCTGCCGCAGGTTGAGCATCGGCAGGCCGCAAAAATCGGTTGCGTGGGCGTTGATCGAGTTGGACGCGTCCACCTCCAGCGCAATGCGCACATCGACGACCTCTTCGGTGAGCACCGCGATGGTGTCGCTGTATTTTTCGCGGTCTTTGGACTTGAGCGCGATGAAGACCTCCTCGACGCCGTGTGCCGCGATGATATTCCGGAATTCGTCGAACGGTCTGACGGGTACACCGGTTATGCTTTTCCCGACGCGGTCTTCGCGCCCGTCTACGTAGGCCACGACCGTTACGCCCATCCACGGGTTTTTGAGGATTTTTTCGTGGAGTTCCTGCCCCAGTCGCCCGGCGCCGACGATGATGGCGCGCTGGCAGCCCTTGCCGCGCCTGTAAAGATGCCGCTGTACCAGCCGCGCAACCACGCGCGACAAAATCAGCAAAACGGGGTTGAGAACCAGAAACGCCGTCAGCACGTACCGCGAAACCGCGAACAGGTGTCCCACGTAAAGCACCGCCAACAGCAGCATCCAGCACACGATGGAACTTTTTGCGATGC
>JAUWEX010000078.1 GCA_030607235.1 Planctomycetota bacterium
TTCTGATGGTATACCGGTGCGGAAAAATAAAACCCGGGAACGTTCGAAGTTATCCCGACCGCCATGTAAAAACCGGAATTTCCATCTTTGGCGCTGATGAAATAAGGCCGGAAGCCGTAGTTATTGCCGACAAAAGACGGGTTTGTCGAAGTCAGGCACTCGCCTTCGGCATTCACCATGCTCAACACATCGTAATTGATGACGGCATTGATTTCTTTGAGCAGCGCAAGTATCTGCGGGTCCTGCTGAACGCCGTTTTCATCGGCCAGGTATTCCTTTATCAGATCGTTTTCGGCAAGCCTCGAAATATCCGTACGGTGTTCGTCGATCGATATATCCATCCCCTTTGCCAGGCTCACCGCAATAGTGCGAAGACAGTTGGTCCGCTCCGCAAACACGATATCCCGTGACAAACCGATCTGATACATGGTAAACAACATGACCGGTATAACAACGATAACCAGCAGCGTTACAAACAGCCAAAAAAACGTGCTGTGTCCTTTGCGTGCCTGCGATTTGTTTTTTCGCTTATTCATTTGAGTCCTAACCTCTTCCAATCACTTACGACGCCGACCTGGCAGTTACTCGGCAAAACTCAGGTCACACCTCTCGGGTTCGCTGTGTTTCTCGCATAACTCATTGACTTGCCTTTTGAGTTCGATAATTCTGTTTTCCCTTCCGATCGCCAATTTGTTAAAGCGTTCAAGTTCCCAGACCTTGCAGATCAGCGCCGCCACAACAATAAATATGGTTTTGATGTGCAGAGACATTCTTTTCTCTCCGTAAACACTGATGCACAGCAATAAAAGAAGGCGATATTGCGGAACGAAATCGTAATAGATGAGCGATCTGATGGTCGAAGAATTATCGAGATGGATATTTTCGGCAGCATATAAACGGTGGATTTGTATCTACCGGATTTATCGGCACTGGATTCGAGTTTCTTTGACTGTTTTGCAATATGCTTCCTCTCCCGGCCCCAAAAAAAGAGCCGCCCGAAAAATCAGGCAGCTCCGGTCGGAATCTATTCCGATTATTGGCCTTATTGGTCTTTATCCGTTTCTTTGTCTTTTTCGACTTCTTTCTTCTTGGCTTCTTCTATACGTTTCTCGACATCTTTGGAATACTTATCGAAGCCTTCGACTTTGTTGGGGTCGAGACCCATCTTCTTCATCACTTCGTACATCGCCCTCTGCAATTCGGTGTCTTCCTGCAGGTCGTTCTTGTAGGGCTTGGCGGATTTGCCGGCAAAATGCGCGCGAATGTAGTAGCGCAGCAGTTTACGGATATCCTGTCTGGTCAGTTCGGTCTTGAGTGATTTGTAAAACTCGTCGAATCCGGAATACTTGCTGCAATCGAAGTCGTCGCCGTCGTCGGCGAGTTTCTTGAACGCCGTTTCGTTGGCCTTGACGTGCTTGTCGATATATTTATCGAACGGTTCGCGGCCCAACGCACTCACTGCGTCGGTCTTCCACTCGGGGACCTCTTCGAGTTCCAGCGGTATGTTAGGCTCGATGCCGCTCTTGTTGATGCACTCGCCGTTAGGCAGATAATAATTGAACACCGTCAGTTTCAGGAACCAGTTGCCGTTGGAAGACTTGACCCGCAATACGGTCTGGCCGCAACCTTTGCCGAAGGTCTTCTGGCCGATGATCGTGGCGCGGTTGTTGTATTTCAGCGCGCCCGTAAGCATCTCAGCGCCGCTGGCGGAAGCGCCGTTGGTCAGCACAACCACCGGGAAACGCAGCGGATTAGTATTGCTGGAGTGCCAAGCCTCCCCCCCCCAACGCGAACCGGGCCGGCCCTTAATCGAGGCGATCTTCTGGCCTTTTCTGAGGAACATGTTGGCGATATTGAGAGTCTCCTTGAGACCGCCGCCCGGATTGTTACGCAGGTCGATAATTAGTCCCTTGAGGTTCTGGCGTTGCAGATCCTGAATCGCCTTGGCGAAATTTACATGTGCGTTGCTGGCAAACTGCAACAGGCGCAGGTAACCGACGTTGCCGGGCATCATCTTATAAAGCACAACCGGCATCGTGATTTTCGCGCGGGTTATCGGGAATATCTTGGGCTCTTTCCATCCCTTGCGCATAATGCCGATATTGACGACCGTACCGGGTTTGCCGGTAACGCGCCTGCGGAGTTCATCCATCTCGATGCCTTTGACGTTCTCTCCGTCGACGCTCACGATGACGTCGCGGGCCAGGATGCCGGCCTTATAGGCGGGACTTCCGAATATCGGGCTGGCGATGATGAATTCGCCTTCGTCGTTGCGCTCGAGCGTAACGCCGATCCCTACAAACTCGGATTTCATGTGCTTGTCCCACTTCTTCTTGGTTTCGAGGTCGAATATCGAAGAATACTTGTCAAGATGTTCGCCGATGCCCTTCATGGCCGCGGCCATGAGCGCCTTGTCGGTGAGTTCGCCTTCGCACTCTCCTTCATAATATTTCTGAATCAGGCTGATCACTTCGATCATCGCGTTGAGGTCGGTCTGAAGCGTCTTGGGAGCGTTGTCCAGCACCGGCGGCGCAGGAGGCGCACTGGCAATCATTTTGTCCAGTACTTCCTTCATCGCGCCTATCTGTACCTGGAGTTCGTTGAGCGTGCGGGGCTGCTGCCGGAGCAGTGTAAGCATGGTCTGATAGGCGTCGCTGAATTCCTTGCGCATCTGCGTAAGGGTCTTCTCGTTCTCGGACTCGTAAAGCGCCAGACCGAGTGCAGCGCAGCGTTGCGTCCAGCCGGACTTGGTTTCGTAAGCGTTTCTCAGCGTCTTGTAAGCCCCGAGGGTGTCCTTGCGCGACAGCGCGATCAGCGCGCTGAGCCTAACGTCGCGGTCTTCCAAGTTGGCGAGCATTATGAGCGCCTCGGTGGTGATGGGCGCTTCCTGAATCTTCTGGGTGGGCGTGTCGAACTCAACGGAGACTACCTTCTCCTCAACGAGATTAGCGTGGAGTATCGCCAGATTGGGAATGGGCACGTACACGAGATTGCCGCTGATGGCCTTGGCGCCGGTTATCTTCGCGCCCAGGAAATTGCCCTTGCCCAGGGGAATCACGGTCTCGTTGATGGCCTTGGCGACGGCCATCGCCATTGCCCTGTCTTCCTTTTTCAGGACGACGTAGAATTCCTTCTCGCCTTCGGCGCGCGGCGCGGCCTGCTCAAACATCACGTAGCCGACATCGCCGATTTTGACCTTCGAATTGTCTCCCTGCGAAACAGCGCTGTTGGTGCTGGTCGCTACGACAATCACGACCAGCGCTATGATGGCTGCGAGAGATGCTACGGTAATTTTTCTTTTCATTGGAACATCCTTCAAAAATAAAAAACGCAAAGAAACTTCTCGTAAGCAGGGAATAGTATAGACGATCTCTCCGCCTGTCAAATAGTTTCAAACACACTTAATACGCCTCTGGCACTGAAATGTTTGATATCTTCCGATAAAATCGCTTTCAATCGCGCAGCCACTTTTAACTTGCACACTCACAACCGATAGTGTCAAATACCGTTATGAACAAATCGAAAGTCTACATCATCGGCGCGGGCCCCGGCTCGCCGGATATGCTGACACTTCGGGCCGCCCGCTGCCTGGCGCGTGCTGACATTATCTTATATGATCGCCTCGTCGACAGACGCATATTGGGCCTGGCGCGACCCGACGCGGAACTGATCTTCGTCGGGAAATCTCCCGTGCAACACTCAATGCGGCAGGAAGATATAAACACACTCCTCATCGAGCACGCCATGGGCGGCAAATGCGTCGCACGTCTAAAGGGCGGCGACCCGCTGGTGTTCGGGCGCGGCGGCGAGGAAGCGGCGGCCCTGCGTAAGGCCAAAATTCCCTTTGAAATCGTCCCCGGCATCACCACCGCCTGCGCGCTGGGCGCCTATGCGGGTATACCGCTGACACACCGCGGACTGGCGGTCTCGGCGGTCCTCGCCACCGGCCACGAGGCCCCCGACAAGGACGAGGAACAGGTCGACTGGGCCGCGCTGGCCCGCGCCGCCGACACCCTGGCAATATATATGGGAGTAAGGCATCTCGAACACATCGCCGAATGCCTCATAAGCGCCGGACTGGCCTCCGACACACCCGCGGCGATCGTGCAGAACTGCGCCTCGCCCCTGCAACGCACGCTGACCGGCACACTCGGCGAGATCGCGCGGATCGCCCGCGAAAACCGGGTCGAACCGCCCGCTCTCACCGTCATCGGCCCGACAGTAACCCTGCGCGAGACGTTGAACTGGTTCGAGCGCCTGCCGCTGTTCGGCAAACGCGTCCTCATCACCCGCGACACCCGGCAGGCCGCGTCGCTGAGCGAGCAGTTCGCCGAGTTGGGCGCGCTCCCGATCGAAATTCCCGTCCTACGCATTGTACCTGCTGACGATACGGCCCCGCTCGACCGCGCCATCGCAGACCTCGACCGATACGACTGGGTCGTGTTCACCAGCGTCAACGGCGTCGAAGCATTCATGGGCCGTCTGCGCGAAAACGGCCTCGACGCGCGCGCACTTGGCCGCACAAGACTCTGCGCCATCGGCCCGGCCACCGCCGAGCGACTCGCGAAATACTTCCTGCGCACCAACTGCGTCCCCGCGCGATACGTCAGCGCCGAAATCGCCGACGCGATGCAAAAAATCGAGCCGCTACGCGGCAAGAACATCCTGCTGCCACGCGCCGACATCGCACCGCTGGACCTGGCGGACCGCCTGCGCGCGCTTGGCGCCGAGGTCGCCAACATAGCCGCCTACCGGACTCTCGCCGAACGTTTTGACGCGCAGGATATGTTGGCGCAACTTCGCGAGGGCGCGATTGACGTGGTTACGCTGATGAGTTCGTCGGCGGCGCGCTTCTTCGCCGAGGGCCTGGGTGCGGAACACCTGAAAAAAATCGCGCGGAGCGTGGCTTTCGCCGCAATCGGCCCCATTACCGCACAGACCGCGCGCGAAGTCGGCCTGCCGGTCGACATCGAAGCGACCGAGCACACGGGGGCCGGACTGGTGCGGGCCGTCGTGAAGCACTACCGGAAATAATCCGCCGCAAGCCGCGTGGCGCAATGGATTGCGGGCTTTTTCGATTGCAATTGATTTGTGTCTGTGATAGTTTATCGCGTAATTAACGGAAACACGGGTTCTGGGATACATTTCATAAAGGAACGCTCGCCCAATGAGAGTGAAGAACAAGAGGAAGACATCCGCCTCGCCCGCAAAGATCGTCGGCGCAGCCCTGATCGCTTTTGCGTTGTTCGCTTCGTTGCTGAGCGATACGCTGTTCGCCGAAGAAGCCCCGCCCCAACCCGAAACGCCCGACAAGGCCCCCGACAAAGACTTTCGCTCCGGCGTGAAGGTCTGCGTAGTACCAATACAAGGCGAGATCGACGAGCAAATGCTGTTTTTAGTAAAACGCAGCATACAGACCGCCAGGGAAAACGAAGTTGAATACTTCGTTCTGAACATTAACACACCCGGCGGGCGCTTGGACGTAATGGTGGATATTGGCGAAGATATAGCAGCATTAAAAGACGACGGAATAACATCCGTGGCCTTCGTTAATAAGGACGCCACATCGGCAGGCTCGTACATCACCCTCGCCTGCGACAAAATCGTTATGGCCAGCGGCGGCACGATCGGCTCCGCCGCGCCGGTCTTTATTGATGCCAGCGGCAACATAATCAGACTCGAAGATGACGACGAATATCGAATAAAAGTAATCGGCTATTGCAAGTCAAAATTCCGCGCAATGGCCAAACGAAAAGGACACAACCCGGATTTGGCCGAGGCGATGGTCGATTACAAAATCGCCATATTCTGGGCGACGATCGAAGACAAGGACGGCGGCACAACAACCCGTATCATCACCAAAGACGAAAAAGACAAAATCGAAGCGGCGGCAAAAGCGGCCTCCGAAAACGGGCTAGAGCCGCAGCAACGCATTGTCAAAGAAAAAACAATCGTTACAAACTTCCAACTGGTCAACCTCGATTACAAAGAGGCCGTCAAATACCGCTTCGCCGACACGAGTGTCGACGGCGGCCTCGAGGGGGTCTACAAGTACCTCAAACTATCCGACCCCGAAGTTATCATGGTCGAAGAGACGATCGAAGAAGGCATGTTCGGCATCCTCAACAGCCCGCTGCTGCGAATGCTGCTGATGGTCCTGGGCATCGGCGGGGTTTTCATGGAGATCAAGACCCCCGGCTTCGGCGTACCGGGCATCGTAGGA
>JAUWEX010000376.1 GCA_030607235.1 Planctomycetota bacterium
GGTCTCGTCGCGCGGGGTGCGGCGCTCCTCGAAGCGCTCCACGAAGCCGCGCGTGTTTTGCCGGGATATTCGCACGCCGCGGATCTCGCTTTCGGGCGCGGAGGGGATGTTGATGTTGATGAAAGCCCACCGGGTTCCGGCGCGGCATTCGACCAGTTTGCCGATAACGCGGCGGGCCACCGGGGCGGCCTGCTTGAAGTCGACTTTGGCGTAGCCTTCGACCGAGACCGCGATCGACGGTACCCCGGCGATCACGCCTTCCAGTGCGGCGGCGACCGTGCCCGAGTAGAACAGATTTATGCCGAGGTTTGAGCCGCGGTTTATGCCGCTGACCAGCAGGTCGAACGATTTTGGGCCTGCTCCTTCGCCGAAGAGTTTTTGCGGGAGTTCGTATAGCGCCAGTTTCACGCAGTCCGCCGGTGTGCCGTTGACCGCGTAGCCGAACATGGAGCCGTTGCGATGGACTTCGCGTACCCGCAACGGATGCGCCAGCGTGATGGAGTGTCCTACGGCGCTTTGTTCGTTGTCGGGCGCAATCACATAGACATCGCCGAATTCCTGCATTATTTTGCACAGTATCTCTATTCCTTCGGCGTCGATTCCGTCGTCGTTTGTTACAAGAATGCGCATAAAATCCGTTTTCTCAAAAGCGCAGAGACTGCAAAGATGGATTGTTAAGAGGGTTAGAGGACATTTATACCGGAAATATACCAGAAGTCGGGGAGGGTGTCAAAAAAATAATTAACCGCGCGCTTTACGGCGTTTTTAGTGCGCATGCAGGCACGGTGTCAAAGGTAGTCGGCGAAGAAATCCTTGCTCTTGTGGAAAACCGTGTGCCCGACAAAAATCGCGGCGGCGGCGTACCCCGCCAGGAGCAGAATCTGCCAGCCCGGCCCCCACGTCCCCAGATAAATCGCGTTTCGGTACAGGTCCACGACGAGTTTCATGGGGTTGATGTCGTATAGTTTGACAATCAGCGGATAATTTCCGAGGTTCGCGCCGATGAGATCCGCCGAGTAGAAAATCGGCGTGAGGAACATCCATATCAGCAGGAAAATCGCCACCATGTGGCTTACGTCTCTGAAGCACACGTTTATCGACGAAAGAAACCACGCCAGGCCCGCCGCAAAAAACATCTGTAGCAGCCAGATTACCGGCAGCAGCAGCAAGGTGGCGAAAACGCCGCCTTTGAAGAAGGCCACCGCCGCTATGACCAGCAGCATACCGGGTATCTGGTTGAGTGAGCCGCTGATTACTATGTGCAGCGGCACGACCGCCGAGGGGAAGGCGACTTTTTTGATCAGGTTGGCGTTGTCCACCAGGCTGCCGGTCGCGCGCTGGAGCGATTCCTGGAAGGCGATCCACGGCAGAATAGCGCAGCATATCCAGATTGCGTCGTCGATGACGCTTTTTTCGCCGTTGACGGTGGGCGCGTTTTTTACGCCCAACAGGATCGAAAACACGACCGTGTAGAGCGCCAGCATTATCAGCGGATGCAGCAGCGACCACAGCATGCCGAAAAGCGTGCCCGCGTAGCGGCTCTTCATATCTCTGACGACAAAGGCCGCCAGCAGCCCTCTGTGTCTGACGTAATTCGATATGATTCCTGTTTCGTTCACCGGCGATTTTATCCTGTGGTTGCGTTTTGTTCGTCTGTGAGTATTGTCTCGTCGAGTTTCCACTCGCCGTCCTCCAGCACGAAGCGGAAGATGACGATCCAATAACCTTTCGGCGATTTCGGAAAGGATTTAGCATAGCCGTCGTAGTAGAATTTCATGTGCAGGCTCACGTGTGTCGGGTCCGTCTCTTCGCGTTTGACTGTTTCGTATTCGCCCGACCAGGCGGATAATACTAACTGGTATCGTTCGGGGGAGATTTTATCGCGGAGTTCTATCGAGAGCAGATTTAAGTAATC
>JAUWEX010000134.1 GCA_030607235.1 Planctomycetota bacterium
AGGCCAGAACGCCCGGCAGGTGTTGCGCGAGCGAAAGCGGCAGCCACTCCGGCCACTGGCTGTTCTCGCCTGTCGCCTCCGGCGAAAACGCCAGCCATGCGAACAGCAGGCCGAGTCCCAGCGGAATGAACGTGGCGAAAAATATCGCGATTCCGCCGCCCAGCGGAACCGGGTCTTTGTGGAGTTTGTTTGCGTTTGGCTTGTCGACCATGCCTTTTCGCAGGGCCGCGCCGCGCACCAGCCGCGTCAGCAGCAGCGACAGGTAAAACGTAAATGCGAACAGGGCGATACCCGCAAAAATGATGTGTTTCACCGGTCTGTTTTCCTATTGAGAAACGGCGTCTGTGCCGCGATTTCTTCGTTCATCGCGATTATCGCGGCCTCGCTTGCCGCCTGCCATTTGGCCTCGCCGAATTTTTCGGCGTAGGGTTTCCCGGCATAGGCGAACGATATCGCGCGTGAAGAGTTGATAATCGCGCCGAGGCCGTCTTCGTTGAAAAAGGGCTTTAGGTCCGCCGCGCCCGCGCCCTGTGCGCCGTAGCCGGGCACGAGGATGTAGCAGTTCGGTATGCAGCGGCGGATTTTTTCGCCGGCCTGCGCGAAAGTGCCTCCGGCGACCGCGCCCAGCAGGCTGTAACCGCTCTCGCCTATGTGGTCTCGGGCGATGGCGTCGAGTTTTTGCGCGACCTTCATGTAAACCGTCTCGTTTTCTACGACAAGGTCCTGAATTTCCGCCGAGGACGGGTTGGACGTTTTCACGAGCACAAAAACGCCCTTGCCGTGTCCGGCCGCCGTTTCCACGAACGGCAGGACCGAGTCCGAGCCGAGGTAAGGATTGACCGTAACGGCGTCGGCGGGGAACGGCTCGAATTTCTCGCCGTCGATCTCGGACTCGCCGAGGTACGCGTTCGCGTAGCCCTGGGCGGTCGAGCCGATGTCGCCGCGCTTGACATCCAGCAACACCAGCAGGCCCTTGCTGCGTGCGTGCTCCATTACCGCGTACAGCGCCTCGACGCCTGCCGGGCCGAATTGCTCGAAGAAAGCCGATTGCGGCTTGACGACCGGCACGTGGGCGCAGACCGCGTCGATGAGTTCGGTGCAGAAGGTGCGGATGACCGCGGCGCACGCGACGGGCGTCTTGCCGTGTTGTTTGATTGCTGATTTTTTGATGCTTTCGGGGATGGGCGACCAGTGGGGGTCGAGGCCGACGACGGCGCAGCTTTTACGTTGTTTTATCAGCGAGGTCAGTCTGTCGGCGAAGTTTGTGGTTTTCATAATTGTCCGCAAAGAGTTTCAGTTTCAGATAGTCGCGCATCGCCTTGTACGAACCAAAACGCAGGCACATATGCGACGTCAGGCCGCGCTCCTTGAGAAGTTCCGAGTAGTTCCGCTCAAACAGCGATTTTTGCATGAACAGCATGCAGTGGTTTTCCAGACGTAGCGCGTCGGCGTAATTCCACAGGAAACGCCTTTCCTTGGAGCGCAGTCCGTGCGCGAGACACAATTCATTAAACAGATGTCGGCCTTTGCGGTCAACCAAAAACTGGCGGGCCAGGCGTTTGCCGACAAAAAACGCCAGGATTGCCGTCAGTATGAACAGCAGTGTATACCAGAATAGATTGCCGAACGAACTGCTGCCGAAGTTTTTGCTGAATTCTTCGAGGAATTTTTGCGAGTGCAGGATAAATATCATAGCCGCTCCTCCGTCCCGGTTTTGGCCGTCGCCAGCCGATCCAAAGCCTCTTTGGCTATGGAGCGCACGCGAGCGTCGCTGTCGTTTGATGCGACAAAGCGCAGCGTCTGGAGAGCCGTCTCGTGCCGCAGTTCCATAATTACGCTTATCGCGGCCACGCGCATATTGGCCACGGAGTCGGAGAGCATTTTTTCGAGTTCGTCGAGCCAGTCCCTGTTTCCGATAGCGTGGAGATAGAGCGCCAATTGCGCGCGGACGCGGGGTCCGGGGTGTGTGGTGAGTTTCATCGCATCGGGCAGGGCCTCGACGTACCTGTTTTGTGCGAGCGCTTCGAGCGCGGTAACGACTACGTGCCGGTCGTCGTCGTCCAGGCATTTCATGGCGGCCTGGTTTGCAGCCGGCTTGTCGATCCCGTGCAGGGCCTCAAGCGCGGCGATTCGCGCCCGTACGGAATTGCCCGGCGGTATGGTTGCGAGTATTTCTTCGGTGAATTGCGAACCTATCCCGAGCAGCCTGATCATGCGCATCGTCTTCTCGCGGGTATACGCCTCGTCGCTTACCAGGGCCTCGCGTAATTTAGCGACAATGTTGGGATCGACCCCGTTTATCGCCTGTGCGATTTTCCGGCGTGATTGCGTGTTGAGTTTCTCGAAGGCTTTGAAGTACGATCGGAAATCGAATTGCGCGACTTCCTTGCCGGCGATAGCGCGTACGACGGGAAATTCACTCATCAATTGCCGAACGATGAGTTCTTCGCGGTCGTCGGATTTCGAGTTGATGAGTTCGTGCGTAGTGCGTATTTGGACGCTCTCGTTGGGATCGTTTAGTTGTTGTACATGCTGGTTCTCTTTATCGCCGCCTTTTTCTTCGGCCAGCAGCGTTGCCTTTTGGCGGACTTCGGGATAGACGCTGTTGAGCATGGTCCGGAGGAGTCCGTCCGCGATTTCGGACGGAACTATTCCTTGCCTTATGTGATCCAGAAGGATTTCCTGCGCGACCGCGTCAAAGTCTCCGGCGTATTTTGTTACGGTTTTCCACCATGTTGCCTTGCCGAGGTTTTGCTCGACCTGGTCGAATTTCATGACGTTGGCCTGACTGAGTATTGCGGACACAATGCGCGCGGCTGATTCCGGCGATGAGTAGTGGAAGAAATAAGCCCCTTTCGTAATCGCAATGGGGGTTTTGCCGGTCAAAAGAAGCGCCACGAACGGCTGCATTTCGGGATTGCCTTCGTTTCCCAGGATGTCCGAAACCTGTTTCACGATCTCCGGGTTTTCCTCGTTAAAATACGGCAGCAGCGTCATGTGTCCCGACCGGCCCATCCGCAGCAGCCCCCTGAGTACCGAGCGGAGGCGATGCTTCGAAAACGAGCGCAGGGCCTCGGAGAGGGTAGACAGCAGCGTCTTGGCCGCCCTTGTGATCGCGTGGGGCAGTTCCTCGAAGTGCTCCGCCTTTGAATGATGCAGCACGTTGAGCAGACCGTTGACGTTGTTGTTGAAAATCTTTTCGACCCGCTTGCGGTATCGCTCTTCAAATCTGCGCAGCAGTCCCAGTGTCAGCGGCAGAAGCGAAATCCGGTTGGCGTTGGAGATGATTCGGAGCGCGTTGTACCTTGCCTCGAACGAGTTTCCTTCAATCGCTTTTTTGAGGTAGGGCGCCAGCGCGTCGACGTTTTCCAGCACTTTCGCACGCGCGCATGGCGCAAGCGAATTATACGACAGGATTATACGCGGCCCGATGCTCTGCCAGGAGCGTCTGGTCAGGATATCGAAAATCCGCTCCTGCGTTTGCGGATGAGGATCGCTCATCGCAGCGAAAAGCGTATCCTCCGCGCTGGGAGACTCGCTTTCGACCAGCACCTTCAGCGTCAGTTCATAGCCGACCGGGCCGTTCGTATTTGTAAGTGTTTTTGCCATATCGCACAGTTTTTACGTGGGGATATTCCCGCACTTCTCCATAATCGTTATATCGGCAGATATGTGCTTTTGACTTTTCTTTTGGATAGTGATAGATTTAGGCCCTATGACGGAGCAAATGAAAAACAAATCGACGCAGGTCCTGACCCGACTGCGCGAAGCGGGTCATGTGGCTTACTTTGCGGGGGGGTGTGTGCGCGATATGATTATGGGCGGAGAGCCTGCGGACTACGACATCGCCACGGACGCGCGGCCCGAAAACGTTGTCGCGCTGTTCCGACGCACCGTCGAAGTCGGCGCGCGCTTTGGTGTTGTGGTTGTGATGATCGACGACTGCCAGGTCGAGGTTGCGACTTTTCGCTCCGATTCCTCGTACACCGACGGCCGCCGTCCCGACGAAGTCCGCTATTCCGGCCCGCGCGAAGACGCGCAGCGCCGCGACTTCACAATCAACGGCCTTTTCTACGATCCGATCGCCGACGAGATAATCGACTACGTCGGCGGGAGGGAGGATATCGAAAAAAAAATCCTCCGCACCATCGGCGAGCCGCGCGAGCGCTTCGACGAGGATCACTTGCGCCTGTTGAGGGCGGTGCGGTTCAGCGCCAGGCTCGGTTTCGAGATAGAGCCTCAAACACACGCCGCCATCGTGGAGATGGCCGACAAGGTGCTCGCCGTCAGTCCCGAACGCATCTGCGCCGAACTCGAGAGGATGCTGTGCGATCCGTCGCGGGTGGAGGCGTTGAAGATCATGGACCGAACCGGGCTTCTCGAGTGGATTTTGCCCGAGGTCAGCGCGATGAAGGGCATCGAACAGCCGCTGAATTTCCATCCCGAAGGCGACGTGTTCGAGCACACGCTCTTGAGCATGGGTTTTTTGCCCGACGATGTCTCTTTCGATGTGGCGATGGGCACTTTGCTGCACGACGTAGGCAAACCCCCGACGTTCGAGATCTCCGACGGTCGCATGCGTTACTGGCGGCACGAAATTCTGGGCGACAAAATCGCTCGCGGTATCTGCCGCAGGCTCAAGATGTCCCGCACCATTACGGATACCGTCGGGTGGGTGGTCAAGAAGCACATGATCTTCAAGGACGCGAAGCACATGCGCAAGAGCACCCTCAAGAGGCTTCTGGCCTCGGAGCGGTTTCTCAAACTGGCCCAGGTATGCTACGCCGACGCGCGCGCCAGCA
>JAUWEX010000340.1 GCA_030607235.1 Planctomycetota bacterium
CGCGAAGAAATCCTCATGCGGCGGCGCGGACGTTGGAAAGTTTCTGGCCGAGGCGGGCGAGATCGGCGGCGCGCAGATCGTCTGCCGCAAAGTGCCCGGCGCGTCGATGAACGCCCTGCGCGAGACCAGCGACGCCCTGCGCTCGAAGGCCCGATCCATAGCGGTCGTGCTCGGCTCGGACGAGGGCGGCAAGGCCAACCTGCTGGTCGCGCTGAGCAAAGACCTCGTGAAAAAAGGTATGAAGGCCGGGGCGCTGATCAAGGAGATCGCGGCTGTCGTGGACGGCAGCGGCGGCGGCCGCCCGGACATGGCGCAGGCTGGCGGCAAGGACGCCTCAAAGTTGGACGAGGCGCTGAAATGCGCGGTGGCGGCGCTTAAGCGCGAACTGGGATAGCGGGGTGTGGCTTGCGAACCGTTGATGTGCAAATAATCGCCGAGGCGATCCGCGAGGCGGCGCTCAAGGTGAACCTCTCGCTGAGCGAGGGCCACGCTGAGATACTGCGCGCGGCGATTGCGCGGGAGACCTCGCCGCTGGGGCGGCAGATACTGGAGCGCATCGTCGAAAACGTTGCCGAGGCCGAAAAGACGGGCCTGCCTACCTGCCAGGACACTGGCACGGCGGTTGTTTTTATCGATCTCGGACAGGAAGTCGCGCTGGTGGGCGGCGATCTTGAGGCGGCAATCAATGCCGCGGTGGCCGAGGCCTACGAAAAGGGCCTGCTTCGCAAGTCCATGCGCGATCCCCTGACGGGAGCCAACACCGGCGACAACACGCCTGCGGTGATTCATACCAGAATCGTGCCCGGCGAAAAGATAACCGTTTCGTTCATGGCCAAGGGCGGCGGATGCGAAAACGTCAGCAAACTTGCGATGCTGCGGCCCGCCGACGGCGAGGACGGGGTCGTGGATTTCGTCCTTAAGGCGGTCAGGGATGCCGGTGGCGCGACCTGTCCGCCGGTAACGCTGGGAGTGGGAGTGGGCGGAAATTTCGAGGGGGTTGCGCTGCTGGCCAAGCGCGCGCTCCTGCGCCATCCCGTTGGAACGCCCGCCGCCAGGGCGGATGCGGCGGCCCTGGAGCGCAGGATTTTGCGGGAGGTCAACGCCACGGGAATCGGCCCGATGGGTATGGGCGGCGACGTAACGGCGCTGGCGGTTCACGTCGACGTTGCACCCGCGCATATCGCCTCGCTGCCGGTCGCGGTCAACATCGACTGTCATGCCCACCGTTGCCACACCGTCGTCATCTGACGGATCAAACCGCTGTGTCCGAGTGGCGTATAAATTGTGATACGGCATTTTGGACGAAAAAGGCATTATGATGCGAAAAACAATCCTTTTTGCGACGCTCTTGTCAGCCGTCCAGTTTTTGTTTTTGGACGCGCCGCTTTCGCGTGGGGCCGATGAAAAATTCATCTTTGTGAACACCGCCATCGTTAACGAAGACGAGCGCATCAGTGAGCAGATAGCCCGCGCCGATGCTTTGGCCGCGGGCGGGGATTGGCTTGCGGCGATAGAGATTTATCAGAAATCCGTGGATGCCGCTTTGCTGCAAGACCCGCACTACATGTGCCCTGCCCGGGGCGAGGCCGACCCGTGGGTGGAGCGCTACGAGTTGGTTGTCGACTATTGCCGCGCGAAATTGCTGGGTATGGACGCCGCGACGCTGGCCGCCTATCGCGGCAGGTTCGAGTCGTCGGCGCAGAGGGCGCTGGCCCAGGCACTTCATGACAGAAAAACTTCCCTGTTGGAGGCGGTTGCCCGCCGCTATTGTTTCACGCGCTCCGGTCTGGAGGCTTCGCGGCTTTTGGCCGAACTTGCGTTTGAGCGCGGTGATCTCGAAAGGGCCTGGGCGGAATACGAGGCGGTGCTCGAGGCGTGGCTGCGGTGGCCGCCGAAGACGTATGGCGAAAAAAACGAGTACGCCTCGCTTTTGGCGCGGATGGCGGAGGTTTTCAGCCTGCTCGGCGATGGCCGGCGACTGGATCGCATCGCCGGTATCGTTTCCGCCGACGGCGAATTGTCGGCGCGAAATATAATGGTAAACGGGGAAGGTGTGGGACTGAAACAGCATATAAATCGCCTGCGCGCTGCGTTAAAACCCGCGCGCAAAGAATCGCCGGAATCTTTTGCGACCTTTGGCGGCG
>JAUWEX010000347.1 GCA_030607235.1 Planctomycetota bacterium
CCAGAAACATCCCCAGCGGCAGGTTGCGGCCGGGGTTGCGCACTTCGCCCGATATGTCGGCGACCTTGGTGATTCCGCCGTACGAGATGAAGACCATGCCCGTTACTGCCAGAAGCGTGCGCCAGTCCGAGGTAAGGAAGGGCGAGAACCTTTCGGGTCTTATCGACGGGGCCGCGCCGAAGATGTAGTAGACGAGGGCCGCGAGGAGTACCGCGACGAGTATTATCTGGAGGCGGCCGCTGGCTTTGACGCTGACGAGATTCACGACCGTGAACGCGATGCAGGCGACGATTGCGGTGAGTTTGATGGTGAGTTCGCTTTCGCCGGGGAAGATGAGTATGCCCAGCGCGCCGATGCCGATGCAGGCGAACGCGGCCTTGAGGCTGATGCACAGCCACGAGATGAGGCCGGCGAGAGTGCCCGCGTAGGCGCCGAGGCTGCGCTCGACCGCGAAGTAACTTGCGCCTGATTTCGGCATAGCCGTGGCGAGTTCGGCCTGGGCCATCATCGCGGGTATGTAGAGAAGGCCCGCGAGCACGTAGGCGAGGATCATCGAAGGGCCCACGCGCGCAAAGGCGATGCCGGGAAGGATGAACAGGCCCGAACTTATCATCGCCCCGATTGCGATGCTGAAGACGCCGACCGGGCCGAGTTGTTTTTTGAGACCCGCTTTGCCGGTTTGGGGGGACGGTTGTTTTGAGCGAGACTTTTCCATGCCTTATATTATCGGCATAAACCGCTTGCCGCTTCGACCGGAAAATGTGGCGATACGGTGTCCGGTCGGAGCCTCAGCCGGCCTGTGGATAGAAAGAAATCACATCGCGAATTCGTGCACAAGATTTGTTAGTAAGTGGAAGCGAAGCACCCTTGCGCCGAAGGCGCAACAGCGAGCGGGTATTGGAGTGTACGCTTTCTCCATGTTTGAGTGCAGGCTCAGCCTGCCTCGATGAGTTCTAATCCGGCGCGGGCCAGTTGCGCCGCGCATACGCCTATGCCTTTGATTGTCCGGCCGTTTTTCTTGATGCGCGTTACTCCGCAGGCGGGGCTTTTGGATTTGAGATACGCCTTCTTTATCCTGAGAATTTCAGCCAGGTGCGCTACTTCTTCGGCGCCTCTTATATATTGTTCGGTTACGTTTTCGCCATCTTCGTTTATCAGCCCGGCGGTGCCGTCGAGCACGTCGCCGCCGTCTCCACCGACGATTTCGGCGGGGCTGCGCGGCGTGGGCAGACCGCCGAGTTGCTCGGGGCAGACCGGCACGACGGCCTTGCCTTCAAGCGCTTTGAGCAGGCCTTCGTCGGGCCTTGACTCGCTATCGTATCTTGTTTTCATTCCCAGCAGGCACGCGCTGACGATTATGTATTCCATGCCGCCTCCGTTTGCGATTGGTAATAACAATATGATACAGGAATTCTGCGCGGAAATGAACAGTCGCGAGAATTATTTGCGGCGCGGCTGTTTTTGTTTGCGTTGGACAAGTAAACCTGGATGGGCTAGACTTGTATTACATTCCGCTGAGATTTAACCGCAAAGGCTTGATGACGATATTTTGCAGGAGATTCGTGTGCCCAGGTTCAGCAAAGAGCGCAAGGCCAAGATCGACGCCACGGTAAAACAAAAGGTCGTCGAGGCCGTCATCGGGATTCTGAAGAAGCGCCATTCCTCGAAAATTACGATTGGCATGTTAGTGGAGGAATCCGGGATTTCCAAAGGGATGTTGTACAGCTATTTCAGGAACAAGGACGAGATAATCGCTTATGCGATCGAGAAATCCTTTGAGCCGATGGAATATATCCAGGCCGGGATAGTCGAGTCCGATATGAATGTGCCCGATAAACTCCGGGCGATAATTGAGGCGAATATCAAAAAGGATCCTGTGTTGATGAATCTCATGGCGCTGATGTCGAGCAACATATCGGCATCGAATTCCTCGCGGCCTGTGGCGGTGTTGAACTCATTCCGAAGACGCACGATTCCGCGGCTAAAGAGTGTACTTGCAGACGGAGTGCGGCAGAAACTGTTTCGCGACATCGAGATGAAGTATCTCGTGATTGCTTTTTTTGGTGTCCGCAGGGGCAACGATATCCGGTACGAGCGATTGCCTCC
>JAUWEX010000203.1 GCA_030607235.1 Planctomycetota bacterium
ACTTATAGACAACTTCGCCATCGGAAATCTGATTTTCAGTGGCAGTACCGTCGAGTCCCAATGGTATCGGCTGGAATCCGATATTTATTGTTATACACTGACAATTGAACAAGGTGCGGTAGTTGATCTGAACGGATACAACTTATATTATCTCCCCGGCACGATAGCGACATATTACGGCGTTGCCATTCGGTCGGGAGCGGCGACTGTTTTGGACGGAGAGTATGGCGACATGAGCGGGATGGGAGGAATGCTCACGGAACTCGACGACACTTCGGGTATCCCCGAACCGGGGACGGTTGCGATGATCGCGGCGGGCGCGCTCGGCTTCGCGGGCGTGATTCGCAGACGACTGAAATAAATATCAGCGAAGAAATCAGACGGCGCACTTTCTTGTGCGCCGTTTTTTATTGGGAGCCATTTCATAAATCAGAAGGCGATTGGGTGTGTTGCCGTTCGCACAAGGTTGTGCGGCCAGGGACACATCCCTTCGCGTTGTCCTGCTCTAAATGCCTCAATTACAAGGACAGCAATCCCTGCATAAAAGCCCTTCTCTCCGCGAAGGAGGATGTGTCCCTTTCAGGGTGCAACATCACAGCAATCTCGCCCAAATTGTCAGTAGGTGCAAGCGAAGCGCTCCGCGTGATAGCGCGTAGCGAGCGGTCCGCCTCAGGCGGATTGGAATAAATGCTTTCTCTTCACTTGGGTGCAGGCCCTGCCTGCCTGCGGGGCGTCCCCGCTGCGTTAGCGGTCGAGGATTTTTTTTACGGCGTCGGCGGCGTCGGGCGCGGGGACGTTTTGCTGCTCGCCGGTGGTCATGTCCTTGAGGGTGATCTCGCCGCGGGCGACTTCGTCGGGGCCGAGCACCGCTACGACGCGGATGCCGCGCTTGTCGGCGTAGTTGAATTGCTTTTTGAGTTTCGTCGGCTCGAACCAGTTCATCACGTTCAGGCCCGCGTCGCGCAGTTTGGCCGCCGCTACGAGCGCCGCCGGGGCGCAGTCCTCGTCGAAGAGGCACACCAGCACGTCGGTACTCGTGCCGGTGTCGGGCATGAGACCGAGTTGCGTCATGGCCGTGATTATGCGGTCGATGCCGATCGTTGTGCCGACCGCGGGTACCCGTCGTCCGGCATAGAGGCCGATGAGGTCGTCGTAGCGGCCGCCGCCGGCGAGGCTGCCGATGTGCGGGTGGTCGGGCAGGACGGTCTCGAAGACGGGGCCGGTGTAGTATGCCAGCCCGCGCGCGAGTGCGGGGTCGAAGACCCAGCGCGCTTCGTCGACGCCCAGCGATTTGAGCGCCGCGCTGATCTGCCGGACCTCGGCGATGCCAGCGAAGATTTCTGGCTGTTTGCCGAAAGTTTTTTCCAAATACTCCAGCTTGGTCTTGGTATCTTTTTTTCTGTCGCTCGCCATAACCATAAACTCAATGCAGGTGTCGATGAGCGTCCTTTGATTGAGATTCTTGGAATCGAGCAATGCATTGACTACGGCGTCAGGGCCGATCTTGTCGACTTTGTCGATAACGCGGGTGAACTCGCCCAGTGTCTCGTCGGTCGCGCCGTAGTGCCGCGCTATGCCGTAGAGGAGTTTGCGGCTGCTGAATTTGGTCAGGAAGTTTTCGATGCCCAGCGCGCGCAGGCAGTGGTCGGTCATGGCGATGATCTCGGCGTCGGCCAGCAGGCTGTCGGTGCCGACGGTGTCGACGTCGCACTGGTAAAATTCGCGGAAGCGGCCCTGGCGGATCTGCGCCTTCTCCGCGCGCCAGACGGGTTGAATCTGGTAGCGTTTGAAGGGCATCGGCAGTTCGGGGTGCATCGCCGTCATCCGCGCCAGCGGCACGGTCAGGTCGTAGCGCAGCGCCAGCGTACGGCCGCCCTTGTAGGCGAGCGGGTAGATGAGTTTTTCGCCTTCCTCGCCGTACTTGCCCATGAGGATTTCGTGGTACTCGAACGCCGGAGTCTCGGCAGGCTCGAAGCCGAAGCGCATGAAGACGGCGCGGATTTTGTCGATGAGGTATTGTTTTTTGAGCATCTCTTCGGGCAGGAAATCCTGCGTGCCCTTGAAGATGCGCGGCTGGATTTTTTTCTTTTCGCTCATGGCGTGATTATATCAGCGGGCCGAGGCGAGTCAACGCCGGAAGTTCAACGGATTTTGACTTTTCGGCGTTTTGGCGTTATTCTCTGGGCATGGATACGATTACGCAGGGACTTCTGGGCGCGGCGATGGCGCAGTTGGGCTTTCGCCAGCGGCTCGGGCGCGAGACGACGTTCGTCGCGGCGGCGGTCGGCATCGTGCCGGACCTCGACATGCTTGTCTCGCCGGTGCTGCGGATTTTCGGTAGCGCTCCCGACGAGTTTGCGCGCCTTACGATTCACCGCGGCATCAGCCACTCGATTTTGTTCCTGCCGCTGCTGGCGATTCCGCTGGCGGTGCTGTGGTACAAACTGCGGCGGTGGCGCGACGCGAAAAACGACCGGACGACTCCGCGCTTCCTGCTGTATTACCTCTGCGTGGCGGTGGTGCTGGTAACGCATCCGCTTCTCGACCTGTTTACGGCTTACGGGACGCAGTTGTTCGCGCCGCTGACCGACGCGCGGTATTCGCTCGACGCCGTGCCGATAATCGACCTGATCTACACGCCGATTCTGGTTGCGACGCTGGGCGTGTGTCTGCTTTTGCGGCTGAGCAAGGCCGATGCGCGGCGCGCCACGCTTGTCGCGGGCTGGGCGGGGATGCTTCTGGCGACGGTCTACCTGTTCGCGGGGATGTGGATGCACGACCGCGCGATCGACTGCGTACGCGAGCGTTTCGCCGAGACCGGCCCCGCCGCGCAGACGCGCTACGAGGCCTACCCGCAGTTCGGCAGCATTTTCGTATGGCGCGTGGTGCGGCGCACGCCGGACGAGTGGATGGCGGTGCGCGTGATGCCGGTGGCGGATCCGAAGATCGAGCGGCTGTCCTATCGGACCGCGCCGGAGGATGACAACGAGTGGGTCCGGCGGGCGCGGGCGCTGCCGGAGATAGAGAAATTCAACTGGTTCGCCGCCGACACGCTGCGCGCGGAGTACGAATTCGCCGACGGCCGACACGTCGTAACTTTTTACGACATGCGCTACGCGCTGCGGCCCGATTCGGTCGGGTCGCTGTGGGGCGCGCGGGTGGAGTTCGCCGCGAACGGCGAGGTGCTCGGCGTTCGGCGCGTTCGCTCCTACGGCAGCGGCGGCCTGCGGGAGTTCGCCAGGCGCGTGTGGCGAAATTTCTTCGGCGATAAATAATTTTTGCGCTGAACTTCGGCGGGTTTTGTGTATAATCGCCGAATTCGTTCGCACGACGGGCGAAATCCAAATTGCACAAAAAACGATGAGAGATTTTCAATCGAAGGAGCAAGGGGCATGACCAAGAAGACAGTTATTCTGCTGGGACTGTGTGTGATGGCGTTCGCCGCCGGATGCGGCGAGGACGACGAAGATGCGCAAAAGACCGAGTACGAATCGACCGATCCGGCGATCCAGTCCGCGCGTCTCAAGATAGCCGAGGCCAAGGACGTTTACATTGACGATCTTACGCAAATTTCGCAAAAGTGGAGTCCTAAATTGAG
>JAUWEX010000253.1 GCA_030607235.1 Planctomycetota bacterium
GATTACGCAGCATTTTTTTATTTGCGAGTGCCTGTTCTCCAAGTTCTTTTAGATCGTTGTATATGGACAGATATTCAATGATCCACTGTTCGCATGTAGTGCATGACATCCGAAGTTGCATCATGTCTTTCTTGAGCGGAAAAGCGTCAGATTCATTGAGAAACATTGCGAGGACGGTGTGTGTGGGAAGGGATGCGAGAGGATATCCTCCTATTCCCATGGCGACTTCGTTGTTTTTCATCTCGTTTATTAAAAGGGCTATCAATTGTTCAAATCGGCGCTCACGTTCTTTTCTTTTGAAGCGATGTTGCCATCGCATTTTTATAGCCAATACCAACACGGTGGTTACAACTGATACAATGGCGCTTGTGATGATGGTGTAAATAGATGGACTTGATGATGCTTCTAATAGAGCGATCATTTGTGATGCCTCTAAACAAGTATGTCGATTGATTATGCTGATCTTTTGACAATCGTGCAATCAAAAAAACAGAAGAAGATTATGCCTGTACCGAGGATAAAAGGCGGATACATCCTGCTAAGCCGAAATCTGATCGAGGATCAGATATTCGCCGTTGCAAAAAAAGGTTGTATGCGCAACGATTTTTGGTTGACTATGCAACTATTCGGGGTAAAATAGTTGGTAGTGCAACTAATTTTTTCGTATCGGGAGAACGTGATGAAAGATTTCATGCCGGACGAGTCGAATTTCGGCAAGGCGCTGGGCCGCATCGTGCGGCTGGCGATGATGTACATGGACAGGGAACTGGCGGCCTTCGGGATGGGCCACGGCAGTTTTCCCGTGATGCGGATACTGTACTGCGCCGACGGAATCCGCCAGCGGGACATCTGCCGCGAGGTCAAGGTCGACAAGAGCACGATCACGCGGGCGGTCAACAACCTGGTGAAATTGGGCTACGTCGCAAAGAAGCCCGACCCTGTCGACGGCCGCGCGTCCGCGATATTCCTGACGCCGAAGGCCAAAAAGATAAAGCCGAAGTTCGAAAAGGTCCTCGGTAATTTTACGGATATTCTCGTCAAGGGATTTTCCGCGCGCGAGAAGAAGGCGGCGATGGGTCTTCTAATCAGGATGCGCCGGAACCTGCTGGATTTTCACGGGATACCCGAGGACAAAGAATTTCTGGGTTGCATGAAAGGATGACGCGATGAAACGCGAACCGAAAAGGCCGGTTGCGCTTTTGGGCGCGCTGGCGGGGCTGATGTTTCTGGCGGCGTGCGCCGCGTCCGGCGAGGTCGAGCAGATTGCGCCGCCGCTGGAGATGCCGCAGGGATTTTCGCTGACGGGCGAGGCCGAAGTCCCCGCGGAGTGGTGGACGGTCTTCGGCGACGAGGAACTCAACGCGCTGATGGACGAGGCGCTGGCGGGCAATTTCGATATCAAGACCGCCTGGGATCGCCTCGACCAGGCCCGCGCGGCCGCGCGGATCGCCGGCGCGAGTCTCTTGCCCGACGTGAGCGGCACCGGTGGCGCGAGTCGCACGCGCACGAAAATCAAGGGCGTCGACGCGGTCTACGTAAACGAGTTTTCGCTGGGCCTGCAGGCGAGTTACGAGTTGGACTTGTGGGGCCGCGTGCGGGCGAGCGTGCGCTCGGCGGGGCTGACGATGATGGCCACGCGCGAAGACCTTGACGCGGCGGCGATGTCGCTGAGCGCCGAGGTCGCGCTGACGTGGTTCCGTATCCGCGAGGCGCTCGCCGAGATCGAGATACTCGACCGGCAGATTACGACCAACGCCGACATGCTCGATGTGCTCAACAGGCGTTTCCTCCGGGGCCGGATCGACGCGGCCGACGTCCTGCGGCAGGAGAAACTTCTGGAGGCGACGAAGGCCGGCAAGATAATCGTCGAGTCGCAATTAAAGGTGCTGCGGCACAGGATGGCGATTCTTTTGGGGCGGCACCCGAAGAGCGCGCTGCCCGAGGGCGCGTCCGCCTCAGGCGGATTGCCGGATATGCCCGCGATGCCCGCGGTGGGTCTGCCGGCGGAACTGATCCGGCGGCGGCCGGACATCCGCGCGGCGCACCTGCGGCTGCACGCGGCGGACAGCGGCGTCTCCGCTGCGATCGCCGACAGGTTTCCAAAAATCACGCTTTCGCTGGGGATGAGCACCAGTAGCGACGAGTTGCGCGATCTTTTCGACAACTGGATTGCGACGATGGCGGCGAACCTGGTCGCGCCGATTCTCGACGGCGGGCGGCGCTCCGCCGAGGTCGACCGGCAGCGGGCGCTGGCCTCGGAGAAACTCAACCTGTACGGCAAGGCCGTGCTGGTCTCGCTGGGCGAGGTCGAGGACGCGCTCGCACAGGAGGCCGATCAGCGGCGTCTGGTGGAAAATCTCGAGCGGCAGATGGATTTGTCGACGAAGACGGTCGAGCGGGTGCGGGATCGTTACCTCAAGGGCGCGGAGGATTTTTTGAGCGTGCTGGACGCGCAGCGCACCCACCAGGTCCTCGAGATAGAACTGGCGAGGGCCAGGCAGCGGCTGCTCGAATACCGAATTGACTTGTACCGCGCTCTCGGCGGCGGCTGGGAGTTGGAACGACCGGCGAAACCGGCAAAGACGGAGAACGCGAAATGACGCAACAGGAAGATATGCCCGCGGCGGAGAACGAAGTCCGCGAGACGGCGCAGAAGGGCGACAAAAAGAAGGGCATGATTATTACGATCGTGCTGGTGGTGTTGATTTGCGGTCTTGGAGCGGGCGGGCTTCATTTGTTGCTTGAGACCAAGCCCGAGGCCAAAAAGGAACAGCCCGACATCGGCGTCGAGACGGTGCGTGTGGTTGCGCTGGAGCGGGTGGCGTATCCGGTTACGGTCTCGGCGATGGGCACGATAGAGCCGTCGCGCGAGATCGCGCTCGGCGCGCGGGTCTCCGGCGAGATAGTCTGGGTCTCGGAGGAGTTCGTGCCGGGCGGGCGGTTCGAGGCCGGCG
>JAUWEX010000109.1 GCA_030607235.1 Planctomycetota bacterium
GGTGAAGAGCGCGCCTGCGCCGATTTCGTCGATCATGTGTTGGCGAAACTTCTCGACGGGATAGTAATACGCCAGATTTTTGCCCGCGTAAGAAATCTCCAGATCGAACCGCCTCGGCAGCATATTGCCGAATATCATATCGAACATCATTTCCAGCATCGAGTCGATTTGCGACCCATAGCCCGCAGTTCCCGCGAAAATCTGAATCCTGCGCTGCCACGCCCCCGTCTGGGCCGCGGTTTCGTATTCGACGATCTTGTCGACCATGGTTTTCAGTTCGAGCGCATTGTCCGCGGGCAGCCGCCCCACCGCGACCTTCGGCGTGCCCCGTCTGTCGGGAAGGCCGTAGTAATTGTCCGAGCCTACCAGCCCGCTACGATAGGTTCGATACAGCCCGCAAGGTATCGTGCGGCCCGGATTCACGAAATCCTCGTCGCGGTTTGCGTCCGCGGCCAGCAAGACATAGCGAGGCGGGCGTTTCCAGTTCGTTTGCGTGTAAGCGATGAAGTCCCGGATCGGCTCCGGCCCGAAAAGCCCGTATCCGAACTGGTCGTAGATGTCCTGCACGGCGACCGTAAGGACTTTTAACGGCTTCCCGCCTCTCGCCTGTTTTTCGCGCAGTTCGGCGAGGGGTTTGACCGCGTGCATAAACTCGCGCGGAACGATTATAAGGTAATCGGCCTTGTTTTTCGGAGAGCACAGGTCCGGCCGCCTTAAAAATATCTCGTGGTTCGTCTCGATTTCGTAAGGCTCTACCGATGCCGTCAGAAACGCGCCGTCCTGTGCCGCGACAAAGAGTTTCGCACCCTGGGCCGGGAAAACGACCGCATAGCCCGTGCCCGATTTCTCGATCGAGACGTTTTTGAGGATTTTGCCTTCCTCCGGCGCGAAAACCCTGATCTCTCGTGATGAAAAGCCCGTCGCTTTGATTGCCGCAACGTCGTCGTCGGTCTTTTCGAGCACTGCCTGCCTGTTGAGCGCGATAGCGTCGGCGGCCAACTCCAGGTATCCGCCTTCGATGCCGATTGTGGCCGTAACGAAGGCATCGCGCATCTGGTTCGACAGGGCCGTTTTGTTTCTCACGGTGATTTCGGTAGTTTTTAATCCTTTTTCCGGTAAGAGGTTAAGCGGAACATCGCAGGCGATCTTCCAGCGGTATTGGGATATTTTCTTTTTGTGAGGAACCACCTTTCCGTCGACCAGCACCTCGATTTTGTGCTTCATGCCTTGATCGACGCCCTCCTCTCGGCGGTCAAGCAGCAGGAGCAGCCGTGCCGAAGCGGTTTTCCGGCGGGAAAACAAACTGTTTGCCATCGTTGCTTTCAAAACGGCTTGTCCTCCGTACCCGATCTCGCACGCCGGGGTCGTGAGGCTGCCGCCGAATTGTTTGAGGTCTTCGGGGGCCTCGCCCTGGCGCAGGGGCAGGCGAATGATTGATCTTTGGGATACTCTGGCATTTTCGCCTGCCTTTGCGCCGTCGTTTGAGTATCGCAGCGGCCTTTCGGGGGCTTTGATGCGCTTGAGGAAGAACACGTCCGAGCGGCTGCGGGGGTTTTCCTGCCCGCAGAAAAAGACGATGCCGTCGCCCTTGTCGATTTTTCCGTCGCCTCCGTCTTCGACCAAAATCGGGATCGCTTTTCCGGCGCGATAAAGATTGATCTCGCCGGTTTTGAGTCCGGAGATATCGGCGGCGAAGGCGAGGTCTTCGTATGCGACCCGCACCATCCCCCTGCCGGTAACGGTGATTTTGAAGCAGTCCGTTTTGGGAAATTCTGTTACGAGGGGATTGGTGGATTGGGTTGGATTTTCCTTTTCGCAGCCGAACAGAATCGACATTGCCAGCGCCACGAGGATTGCGGAAATAATTTTGCTCATTTTCTTCTCCGGTTTTTTTTGGTTACGCGAGAATTATAATCGATTTTACGGAATGCTCAATTACTTTGCGCGATGAATTTGCTTGACAGCCTGAACGCCTCAAATATAATCGGGCACCCGATGGGTTTATGGCGATTCACGGGATGAGAATCTGGACTCCAGGAGAAACGCGGGATGAGGTTTATTTCCTCTTTAACAATCATAGTTATGCTTTACGCGTTGGTGCTGTGCGGCAGCGCCCGGGCCGAGAGTTCCGATTCGGTATCCGAAACTCCTCTCACCTCAAAACTGGAAATCCTCCAGGAAGGCGACTCCGTCGAGATTCACGACAAAATCATTATCCGCATCGCGCCCAAGGGAATCCATATCAAAGACACCGATGTAGAAGGCGGATACATAACGGAAATCATCGGCACGCGCGGTATTCTGTGGATTGAAGACGTCGAGGTCCCGACACCCGATTCCGGAGGTACGACAACAAAGAGGCGCGTGGAAATTTACGCCGAAGGCGACGTTTTCATTACGCAGACCGATATTGCGACCGGCGTCGTGAGCAAGGCCCGATGCAAGCAATTGTATTTCGACCTGCTCAATCGCAAAGGCGTAATGCTCGACACATGGCTTAAGGTATACGAGCCCGGCGACGAGTCCTTTTTTTACATCACCGCCAAAAAAGTTCGCCAACTCGCAACGTCCGGCGACAAGACTTTGCTCAAGATTTACAACGCCCGCGTAACGAACGATTCCTACGGCAAACCGGTTGCTTATTTGCAGATCCCCCGCCTCGACATCGAGCGTGAAGAGCGGCCCGAGGGAACGGTTCACCGCCCCAACAAGGTAGTCAACGTCAGGGCCTACAACATCGTCGGCAAGGTTTACGACGTGCCGATCATCTATCTGCCCTTCGCCGCAGCCAGCACTCTCAACAGGTACTTCCTGCGCTCGATTTCCATCGGCGATTCCTCCCGCTACGGCACGTATGTCTTGACGAAGTGGGACTTGCAGCGCCTGGGCCTGCTGGACAACGACTGGGACAAACTGCGGCTGCGCGCCGATTACTATTCCGATCGCGGCCCGGCAATTGGTTTCGATTACCACTACAAGCGGCCCGATTACGAGGGACTGTTGACCGGATATTACCTGCGTGATCACGGCAAAGACCATTACGGTTCGCATGAGATGGAGCCTGATACCGAAAATCGCGGGCGGATTCGCTGGCTGCACAGGCATTATCTCGGCGACGGCTGGATAGCCGATCTGGAGTTTACCAAGATCAGCGACCGCGGCTTCATGGACGAGTTCATGGAGCGTGAACTCGAGCAAGACAAGGATCAGGAAAGCCTTTTCTATCTGCACCGCACATGGAAACACTACATGTTCACCGCGCTCGGCAAATTCGAGGTCAACGACTTCTATACGACGACCGAGTATCTGCCGCAGGTTACCTTCAGCGTCGCGTCCCTGCCCTTCTGGCAGGACAGGCTATATTTCTCGATGGACAGCCAGATCGCCAACATCCGACGCGATTACGAGGAAAGCGACCTTAGTCCGCACGATCAACGCACCGTGCGCGGCGACCTCAACACCGAATTCGCCGCGCCGTTCGGCCTGTCGATATTCAATGTCAGGCCTTACGCCGGCTTCCGCGGCACGTTTTACGGCGGTAACGGAGATCAGGCCGGCAAACAGCGCTTCGTCGGTTACGCCGGCATGAAGGCCTCGACCAATTTCGTGAGAGTCTTCTACGATCGCGAAGGCAAAGCCAGGTGGCGCCACATCGTCAAGCCGCGCGTGGAGGTTTACAGCGCCTACACGACTTCGATACAGCCCGAAAACCTCATTCAATACGATTCGGTCGATATGGTCGATTCGCTGACCGTGGCCAGCATCGGGCTGCGCCAAATTTTTCAGACAAAACGCGGTCCTGCGGGCAACCGTTATTCGTTTGACACGTTAATAGTGGATATAGAACTCAATCTCTACTCGAACAACGACCCGATGGGCTATTACAACGATCCGAGGACCGGCGGGCGAATCTATACCGGCAGTAGTTACGCCAGGGAGATTTGCGACAACTTCAAGGCCGAAGCGGTTTGGCGCTTGAGTGAGCGTTTGGATGTTTACGGAAACTTTACCTACAACATCGACAACAAGCGCTTCGATCTGTACGACGTCGGGGTCAGATGGACGCCCAACGACGACGTATACGTGCGGGTTCGCAATTATTACTATCGCAACGACGGCAGTTCGACCTTCTCGGCGTTTACCAACATCTTCGAGTACAACAACTCGCTCGAAACTGTGAATTCGCCATACGGTCTGTCCGATATCGAAGACAAGCGCAACGTAATCGAATTCGATATCGGCTATCAGGCCAACGAAAAATGGGCGTTCGGACTGTTTGTGCAGTACGATTTCGAAGAAAGCGAAATGCAGGAAACCAGTTTCGTAATTCGCAGGTATTTTCACGTATGGGTACTTGACATCATATTCGAGCGCGACGACGGCGACGACAATACCAGTATTAAATTAGCGTTTTCGCCGCGTTCCACGACAGGCAGTTTTACGAAAAGACTCTCATCGACCGATACCCGCGGAAGGCCCGAAGGGCGCTGATCCGGGAATCGTCGGAGCGAATATTGCAACGATTGTAACGGATAAACTTTGGGTTAACGTTGACTTCCGGGGGGAGCGATCCCTCCTTTTTCTACTAATGCGAGGCGGCTATGAAGATATGTATGGTTGGAACAGGATACGTCGGCCTGGTAAGCGGTACGATTTTTGCCCACATGGGACACAACGTCATCTGCGTAGATAACGAAGAAGACAAGATCAGGACACTCAACGAAGGCAAACTCCCGATTTACGAGCCCGGCCTGCAGGAAATCGTAGACAAAAACGTCAAGGCCAAGCGCCTCGAGTTTTCGACCGATATCGAAAAAGGAGTCGACTTCGCCGACGTGATATTCATCGCGGTAGGCACCCCTTCGCGCGAAGACGGCCGCGCGGACCTGTCCTACATCGAACAGGTCGCCCGCCAGATCGCACGCCACATTAAGTCCTACAAGGTCATCGTCGAGAAAAGCACCGTTCCGGTTCAGACCGGCGAAAAGGTCAAAATCACCATCGAGCGCAACATTCACTCCGAGGTCGAGTTCGACGTGGTCAGCAACCCCGAGTTTCTCCGCGAAGGCAGCGCCATAGAGGACGCGCTCAAGCCCGACCGCATCGTCGTCGGCGTATCGTCCGACCGCGCGCGCAAGGCGATGGAGGAGCTCTACAAGCCGTTCAACGCGCCGCTCATCGTAACCGACGTCAAGAGCGCCGAGATCATCAAGCACGCCGCGAACTCGTTCCTGGCGCTCAAGATATCCTACATCAACGCCGTCGCCAACGTCTGCGAACTGGCCGGCGCCAACATCATGGAAGTCGCCGAAGGCATGGGGCTCGACCGTCGC
>JAUWEX010000043.1 GCA_030607235.1 Planctomycetota bacterium
GGAAAAAAAGCCCGCAGGCAGCTACTCCGGTTGATTACCACTGTCCTGAAAGAAACATTGTACGGTGTCCCATGTAAGCACCATAGACACATCCTTAAATCCCTCGACTCCAGTGATATTGTCGTAACATTCAACTGGGATTTGATATGTGATAATGTTTTGTCCTTGCTGGAGAAACTGGATTATGGGACTCATCATGATGTACTGCGTTATAAACCTAATGGCACTATCTGCCAGCGGCACGAGAACAGGCCTACCCTTTTGAAACTCCACGGCTCCCTGAACTGGATGCACTGTGATGAATGCAAGAAAACGAATGCTCACATTCTTGATGGTAAAACCGGAGCGCTTTTTTACCAGGGGCAAGGCATTGAGTGTCCGGATTGCAAAAAACCAACCAAGCCTGTAATTATCCCGCCAACACTTTTGAAATCGTACAAAAATCCAGTCATCCGGCAGGTGTGGGCCAGGGCGAAAACAGCGATAGGGAATGCTTCTGAAATAATCATTGTCGGTTATTCGATGCCTCCAACTGATTTCCGGGCCAAGTGGTTATTCATGGAGTCGACTGCGAAACGTGGCAAGTTGAAGCGGCTGCGAATATTTGATCCGAAGCATAAAGACCTAAAGCAAAAGTTTGTCAAGGCCTTTCATATATCCGAAAAAAATGTGGAATGCTGCAAAGGTGGAATTAAAGAAGCATGTGAATACTTATTGAAATGAGTGGTTACTTCCCTATTGCCTCCAGGCGTTGCCTGGCTAGCGGCCGATTTTGAGGCGTTCGGCGTTGATGATCGGAAGGCCCGCGTCGACGATCTTCTCGGCGGCGGTGAGGATATCGTACTCGACGCGGCAGATGCGCACTATGCCGAGATCGGTGTCGTAGATGGCGCACGAGGCGCGGGGGTCCTCGTCGCGCGGCTGGCCGGTGCTGCCGACGTTGATGATGTAGCGTTTGCCGTCTTCGAGGCGAATCGTATCGTCAACGGAGAACGATATGCTGGCGTCTTCGACGAAGGTAATGGGCACGTGCGAGTGGCCGATGAAGAGAACCTGCTTTTTCATCTCGCGGAACGAGTACAGCGCGTCGATCATCGTCTGTACGTAACCGAAGGCGTCGGGCATGTAGAGCGAGCCGTGCACGATGGTGAAGTTGGTGTAGTCGAGCACCAGCGGCAGTTTCCCGATAAAATCCTTCTCCTCCTTTGTGAGGTGGTCCTGGGTCCAGATGGTGGATTCTTTGGCGAAGATGTTGAAGTAGTCGATGCTGAGTTTGTCGATGGCGGCGAAGTCGTGATTGCCCGCGATGATATCGCAGTCGAGACCTCGTATCATTTCAAGGCAGGGGCTGGGATCCGAACCGTAACCGACCATATCGCCCAGGCACAGGTACTTGTCAATCGACTGATCTTCAAAGAACTTCAGCACGGCGATGAGCGCTTCAATGTTTGAGTGTGTATCCGAAATTATGCCATATCGCATTACAGGCGGTTCCGTTATTAGTGCAGGTCAGTTAATTTCCCGCTTGTCGTAAAAGATCATCGACAACAGCAAAACAAGCGCTATGCCGCACAAAGTATAAATCGCCGCCCACGCCATGTAAGCCGGGCTGACGGCGAGTTGCCGCTCGGCGACCTGGGTTGCGACGCGGTAGTATTCGAGGTTCGGCAGGCGATGCAAAATACCGCCTATCGCTCCGCTCTCGCTCACGCCGGTTATGCGAAACAGTTCGGTAACAAGGTGCCCCGCAACCATCACCCCCAGGCTAATGCCGATAACCACAAGGCGCGAGAAAAACAGTGCCAAAGCCACCGAAACCGCGCCCAGCAGAGCGATCTCCAGAAACGTAAGCGCTCCGGCCTTGGCGATCTCGACCAAAAATATCGTCGCGCCCTCTCCGCCGCCGGTCATCGCCTCGGCGCCGTTTTTGCTCCACACGACGCACACAACAACAACCCATAACAACAGCATCGCAAGCACGACGCCGGCCATTATACCAAAATACTTCCCGACCACAAGGCGTTTTCGCGAGATGGGTTTGGCCAGGGTCGGCAGGGCCGTGTGCGCGTGGCGATCTTCGATTACCGCACCTGCGCCAACCACCAGCGCGACCACCAGTCCGCCCAACATCAGCGAAGAGAGGCCCATTTCGCAGACCATCTCGTTCTGGCGACTGAGACTGAACATCGCCAGGCTGGAACCGACGACGATCAGCGCGGCAAAGGCCAGCAGGATAATCGTGTACGCCGGGTCGCGCACGCATTCCTTGAAAGTAATCAGCGCTGTCGCATAAATCGATCGCATGGCATCGTCCGTCGAGGGCTTTGAAAATCGTTAATTCGGCAAGATTACGATAGTAAGCGAACCGTGTCAAGAACGAGCGGCGCGATTTCGGCGGATTCCGCCGGTTTTCGCCCGAAGATCAAGTTTTATCTTATGATACCGCAAAGGCGGCTTTACACATTTCCCCGACCCTTTTCCGACCGCGCAACAACACATAACCACTTTTTATCGCTGGCGTTAGCGCCAAATCACAGGTTCCGCAATCCGACGGGAATTTTTCCCTGCACCCTGATGCCTTGAGCGGTGACTTATTAACGGAATCAGCACGATTCGAAGCACAAACGAAATTCCAAAAATGGCAAATCACAAGGAGTGCGCAATGTTTGACAAGCACGAAAATCCGGAACGAAAAGACCTGACGGGGGATAAAAGCGTGAAACGCAAATCAGACGACTCCACGCCGATGTTCTCCGCATTCAGCACCGGACTGACACCGGAAGAAAAACAGGAAATGAAACGCAGGATCATGGAAAGAATCGAACAGGAAGATTCAAAGAGGCACATGTAAAAATCCCGTTTATCGGCAAATCGTTGCCCATTAGAGGTTTGATTATGATTCAAATGAACATGGAAGATATCGAATTAGTGCGCAAGGCCCAAAAAGGCAATCAGAAGGCTTTTGCCGCGCTCGTCCAAAACTATACCCGACTTGTCAACGTAATAATATTCCACCACACCCACCGCCGGGAAGAAACCCGCGACCTGGTACAGGAGGTATTCCTCAAGACGCTGGAAAACATCCATCAACTCGACGAGCCCGACCGGTTCCGCTCGTGGCTGATGCAGATCGCGCGCACGACCAGCCGCAACTGGATCTCGCGCCGCCACGAAATGGAGTCGATCGAGAACGTGGATATAAACGACCTGAAGATCCTGGCGACCCGCGGCTGCGACCAGTCCGCACAGGATAAGGTCAGTCTACGCGAAATCGCCGGCATCACCCTGCGCGCGCTCGACAGCATAAACGCCCGCTACAAAGACGTGATCCTGCTTAAATATATGGAGGACATGACCTACGATGAGATATCGGAGATGCTCAACGTTTCGGTCGCGACAATCCGCAGCCGCCTCTACCGTGCGAAATCGAAACTCCAGGAAATCCTGCGTATCCGCATCCCCACGTTCGCCAAGAACATATTCGAAGACTCGATGTCAATAATCGGCGAGTCCGACGAGAATTAAGGCCGTCCGCACACGACCGCGACGGCCCCTGGAATAGGCGGGTAGCCCATACAGCAGTGGCATAGTAATGTAAATCTCCAAACACTCAATCACCATTAACAAACCGGAACTACTTGAAAATCTTTTTAATATCCTTTGAGAAATCTTTCACCAATTTTTTTGCGTGCTCTTCTGCAAATTCTCTCGCCTTACGTTTTATTACACGCATCATCGAATCATAGTCATTTAGTCTACCACAATTGGCACACTTAATCATATCGCCAGATTTTGGTTGATAGTTCTCCTCCGGCAACTCAAATTTC
Source organism: Planctomycetota bacterium (assembly GCA_030607235.1). Lineage (GTDB taxonomy): Bacteria > Planctomycetota > B129-G9 > B129-G9 > B129-G9 > JAUWEX01. Next base: position 3,828 of record JAUWEX010000043.1, read on the forward strand.
TCCGAACGACAAAACAGACATTGCAACGATACTGTTTTTGTAGGTTCCATAACTACCCCACAGCAAGAGATGTTAATGCGGCAGTTGCCGCTGCGCCAAGCAGTTTAACAACCAGTGGATGCTCTAAAAAAGATCGCAAACGATTTTTTGCTTCCTTCTTTTCTTCCTCAGTTCCACTGGAATTTTCGATCTGATCTACCAATGAGACAAACAAGTTCTCAATACTCTGAGTGTTGTTATTGCCAATTTGGGTAGCACCACTCGCATTAACAGTGCCGATGTGAATGTCGCCACCAGATGGAGAAGGAGGCCTAATATCCGCCATGTCAACAGAGATAGCGCGTCCCTGCCCCTCCTCGGTCAGTATTAGATTTTGATAGCGTCCTCCACTGCACATGTGTTTTAAGTATCTTCTGGACAAACAAATATTCAACACTTGCTTCAATTCCTCAAAGCTGACAAAACAATCATCAAGAAAATTTCGTTTATCCTCCGAAAATGAAAACGCCCTCGTCTTTATTGTAGCACCCTGACGTTCTATTTCGTCCTTTAGGTTGACCAATAGCCGATCAATTAGTTTCTCTTGGCTTGCCTTATCCATGTGTAATACCTCATACAGTTGTTTGTTGCCAATTATACCCACAATGACATCAAAATCAAGACATTGTGTTCTGTAAATGTTAACTTAACACAAAATGACCATCATGCTCTACCCGAGAAGTTAATACAATTCCATAACGACCACTGCTTGATTTCCGCGGCGAATACATCTATAATCAATTCGCTTCGCAACCAAAGAACAGACGGAATGAACGAGGGGAAAAAAACAAAAGACTCCGGCTCCGCCGACACCGGCGGACGCTATCATCCGCTGGCCCTGCTTTCGATCAAAATAAGCAAGGTCGCGTGCATAGGCTACCTTTTCGCGCTGGCGACCGCGATCCTCTCGATTCCCCCGCTTTACCTCTACTTCCCGTTTATCATCGCGGCGCTGATGATCGCGCTCAACATGGCGGGATTGGGCATCGCCGCCTACGGCATGATTCGCCACAGGCTCTGGATAGATTTTTCAATAGCGTTGCTCTACAACGCGATTCCGCTTCTCATAGTCTTTATTATCGCGAGTTATCCTTATCAAAGGGCGCACTGACACCGCGCAAAAAGGCTTAAAGACACTGAATGCACACGCATCACGAAAAGGCGAAAAAAACAAGGAGCAACATCGAAACATCGCTGTGGCGATACATATCGAGCAAGGACGTGGCGTTGAATTACGACTCGTACTTCGCCGACAGCGAACTCTTCAGGCTCGACGGGCTGGTCCTGGACAACATCATCGAAAGGCCCGGGCGGCTGCTCGACATCGGCTGCGGCACCGGCCGTCACATCGTGCGTTTCGCCCAAAAGGGCCACGCAATTACCGGCGTCGACCTCTCGCAGGAGATGCTCAACGTCGCGCGCCGCAAACTCGACGAGCACAACCTAAGCGCCCGCCTCGAACGCGCCGACATAACCGAGATGACCGCTTTGCCCGACAACCATTATGATTGCGCGATCTGCATGTTCAGCACGCTGGGCATGCTGCGCAAGGCGGGGCGAATCGCGGCGATGCGGCAGGCGCGCAAAAAACTGGTTCACGGCGGGATACTCGTCGCGCACTTCCACAACCGCTTTTACGACTTCTTCAACCGCGAGACGCTGCCGTGGCTTATCGGCACTTACCTGCGCGGCATCTTCGTGCCCGGCTACGAGATCGGCGACAAGATTTTCGACCTCTACCGCGGGATATCCAGTCTGCGCCTGCATCTTTTTTCCATCCCCGAGATCCGCGCCCTGATGCGCGCCGCGGGGCTGCAACTGCGGGACATATTTTTCATTAACCGCTCGCGCAACGACCTGATCCCGTCCTCGCCGTTTGCGCGTTTTCGCTCCAGCGGCTTCATCGTCGTGGCAAAAAAATAGGCATTGCTGTTGCGCATGGGCCGCGCTCTGGTAAAATCGCAAAACCGAACCAAACGAAGAATAAAATGCTCAAGTACTTCCTCATATCGAAATACCTTCGCAAGCGCGCGCTTATGCTGCTCTCGGCGGGAGGGATGGCCGTAACGGTAATGGTCTTTATCGTCGTGTTCTCCGTGCTCGACGGATTCGGACTGGGGATAAGCGACCGCCTGCGCGGAACCAAGGCCGACGTGATCGTGCAGGACACCTCCGGCCGCAACCTCGCCGACTACGAGGCGGTGATGGCCGCGATCGAGAGCGAAGTCGACGCGGTCGAAGCCTGCGCGCCCTTCATCGAGCGCTACGCGATGTTCGAGTGGTCGATGATGGAATACGAATACAATCCCGACACCGACTCGCTGCTGCTCTCCCGGCGCGAAATCAGCGCCCTGCCGCAATACGGCGTCATCCGCGGCATCGACCCCGAGCGCGAGGCCCGCGTGGGCAAACTGGTGCGCTTCCTCGACGACGGCGGTTTCTTCGAGACCAACCCCGGCACCACCCTCGCCGACATACTCGTGCCCGGCTCGAATAACGTCATCGTCGGCGAGCGATACCGCCTGCCGATGAGCTTCGGCATCGGCGACAGGCAGTCAAGGCGCTTCGTCATAAACGGAGCGATTGTGCCGCTCGATGCGGTCGGGGGCGATTCCGACCTCGACAAAATGCGAAACGCACTCGCGAAATCCCACAACGGCAACGTGCGTCTTCAGCACTGCCGAATGCTGATTTCGTCGATAAAGACAGGTTCGCCGGATTTCGAGGCGAGCGGCGGATTCTCAATAAAGGGCCGCTTTAAGACGGGAGAAAATCTCCACGACGAGCGCGTTATCCTGATGCACTACAAGGACGCGCAAAAACTCCTCGGCATGTACCGCAAGGTCCCCGCGCAGCCCGGCTTTATCCCCCCCAGGCCCGCCACCGTCAGCGGAATCAACATCAAACTCAAGGCCGGGACCGACGAAAGAAAACTGCCCGAGATCAAGTCGCGGATAGGCGCGATCCTCCAGCGCCACGGCGCGAAGTGCAGCGTGCGCGGCTGGCGCGAGATCGACGAAAAAATCCTCGAAGCCCTCGCCGTCGAAAAGGCCGTAACCTTTATCATCCTCACCTGCATTTTCGTGGCGATGGGCGCGGGGGTGTTCGTGATCCAGTGGTTCTCGGTCGTGCGGCACACGCACGACATCGGCATCATGAAATCCATCGGCGTCAACAACCACAGCGTGATGTGCATCTTCTTCGGCCTTAGCCTCACGATCGGCCTCGTCGGGGCGACGCTGGGGTTGATGCTGGGGATTATCGTAACGGCAAACGTGAACGAAATACTAGGATTCATCGAAACGACCACCGGCTGGGTGCTGTTCCCGCGCGACGTGTTCACCTACGACCGCATCCCGGCGGTGATAAATCTCAACATGTACCTGATAATCGCCGGAGGAGCCGTTGTTGTCTGCGCGATTGCCGGTCTGATACCCGCGATCTCGGCGGCGCGCCGCGATCCCGCGAAATGTTTGGTAGTGGAGTAGCGATGTATACGATCTTCATGGCTCTGCGATACCTGCTGAGGCGGCGCATCACGCTCATGGCCGGCATGGTCATGGCGCTGGGCGTGGCCGTGATGGTTATCGTGTTCTCCATCATCAACGGCTACCTCAACAAGTACGAAGAAGTAATCCGCGGCGACACCGCCGACCTGATTCTGGAGATGAACACCTACGATCCGCTCTACGGCTCGTCGTATCTGGTCAAAAAAATCCAGCGCCTCCCCGAGGTCGAAGGCTGCTCGCCGGTAATCCGCGAAAACGTAATCATCTGCTACAAGGGCCTGCACTTCAACTTCTGCGAGGTTGTCGGCATCGACCCGGCGTATGAGACCGAGATCGGGAGATTCCGCGAATACTTCGAGCCGGGCGTGGATGTCGACAATCTGTTTTCCTCCC
>JAUWEX010000282.1 GCA_030607235.1 Planctomycetota bacterium
GAATTTTGCATGAAAAGCCTCGAAGAGTTCAGCCACGAGCAGTTGAAACCCCGGCCGCTGCTGTCCGGCAACGATCTGATAGACCTGGGTCTGGAACCCGGGCCGATATTTTCGGTGATACTGAACCGCGTTTACGACGAGCAACTCGAAGGCGGTTTGAGCGACAAAGACGATGCGCTTCGGCTCGCAAAAAAAACGGCCGGAGAGATTGATTTCGGCAAATAACTTGAAATACCGAAGATCATAAATATAATCAAGTCAATCAGTCGTTAAACAGGAGGGTATTGCCATCATCTCCGATGATCTAGAGACCTACCTTAACGATATAAGGAACATTGCGCTGCTCACGCCCGAGCAGGAGCGCGAATTCGCCGCGGCCGTCGCCAAAGGCAACCGCGAAGCACGCGACAAGATGATCCGCGCCAATCTCAGGCTGGTGGTGAGCATCGCCAAGGAATATCGTAAGCGAGCCAAGAACATGGCCTTTCTCGACCTTATCGCGGAGGGCAATCTTGGGTTGTTTCGTGCGGTCGAGCGCTTCGATCCCGACCACGTTCCCCTCGGCAATACCCCCGAGGCCGAAAAAAGCCGCAATTCCGGCAAGGGCCTGCGCTTCAGCACCTACGCTACGTGGTGGGTCCGCCAGGCAATCAGGCGCGCCATCATCAACACCGCCAAGACGATCCGCATTCCTTCCTACATGGTCGAAATAATCACCAAGTGGAAGAACGCTTCCGGCGAACTGCGCAACAAACTCGGCCGCCAGCCCACCGTCAACGAAATCGTCGCCGAACTCGACATCCCGTCGCACGACGTCAGCGTGATCAAAAAAATGATGCGCGCTTCGCACGTCCCGCAGACCATCAGTCTGGAACTGATTCCGGTTTTCGAAACCGGCCTCGAAGACGTCTCGGCGGACTCTCCCGAAAAAAATATCTTCAACCAGGAAGAGAGCGAAAAGATCAAGGAACTGCTCGCCGCGATCGACGAGCGCGAGGCGCTGATACTCAAAATGCGTTATGGGCTCGATTCCAGGCCGCCGCGCACCCTGCGCGAGATCGGCACGATTATCAGCCTGACCCGCGAGCGGGTGCGCCAGATCGAAAACGACGCGCTGAGGAAATTGCAAAAGCGCTGGATGCAGATGCGGTCGCCGGGGTTGAAGGGCGCGGTTTCCGTGAGAGTTCCGCCGCGCACACCGTTCGAGATCGACCTGAATCCCGGTGGTAAATTGCTGTTGCCGCAAAAAGCTCGCGCCGCTATCGCGGAGGGACTCGGTGACGCTATACGGATGAAGCGTATCGAAGTGCGCTTTCTGCACGAAGCGACCGCCAAGGCCGTCAAACTCATGCGCTCTTATCTGGACAAATTCGTCAGGGACGGCCTGATAACCTATATCGAACCCCAACCCGACAACACCACTCCATCCGGTTTGACGATCGTTTACATCCGTCGCGACGACTTTAATGAATGCAATCTTCGCCCGAAAAAAAAGGCCAGAGGCAAAAAACGCAAGAAATCGAAAAAAGAAAAATAATAATTACTTAACGAGGAACGTCCATGTTGGATCTGGAAAAATTCATTCGCGATATTCCCGATTTCCCCAAAAAAGGGATCGTCTTCAAGGATATCACACCGCTATTGCAGGACCCGCAGGCCCTGCGCGAGGCTGTCGTTCGCATTGCCGATAAATTCCGCGGTGCCGGCATCACCCACGTGCTCGGTGCCGAAGCGCGCGGTTTTATTTTCGGCGCGGCGGTGGCCTGCGAACTCGGCGCCGGTTTCCTGCCGGTGCGCAAGCCGGGCAAACTCCCCTACAAGACCGAGAAGGCTACCTACGAACTCGAATACGGCACCGATACGCTCGAAATCCACGTTGACGCCGTCAAAAAAGGCGCGAAGATATTGCTCGTCGACGATCTGCTGGCGACCGGCGGGACGATGGCGGCGTGCTGCGATCTGGTCGAGCGGATGGGGGGCGAAGTTGCGGGCGTGGCCTTCGTTATCGAACTCACTTTCCTGAACGGCCGCGAAAAAATTGCGAAATACGATCCGTTCTCCCTGATACAATACTAGCGGTGCGAAAATCATGAAGCGAGTGTTGAGCAGGCCGCTGGTCTTTTTGCCTTTGCTGGTTTTTCTGGCTGCGAGCGGTGTTTATTTCGGCTGCGAAGTTGTCGAGATGCCGCCATACGTACGTGCCGGACACCAGCCTGTGCCCTTCGAAGAGGGGACCTTCGAAAACGGCGAACTTCAATTTGTCGACGGGCTGCCCGTGCTTGTCCTGCGCGGAACGCCGCGCGAAATGGGCCGCCAGGCCGGGCACCTGTGTCGCAAACAGATTCGGGCGATGGCCGATGAATACGTCGATTTCGTTTACTCCAGTCCCGACAAAAAGGCCGCCGCGCGCCGCCGTGTCAACACCATGAAATCCCGCATCCCCGATTCCTACCTCGAAGAACTGCGCGGCATGAGCGCCACGTCCGGCGTTTCGCTGGACGACCTGCTCCTGGCCAACCTCTTCGTGGACTTCCACTGCGACTTCATACCCATGTGCACTGCGGTCTACTTCGGCAAAAACGCCGCTCTCGGCGGCAAGGCCCTGCTGGGCCGCAACCTGGACTTCCCGTCGC
>JAUWEX010000237.1 GCA_030607235.1 Planctomycetota bacterium
ACACATCCCTTCGGTGCGCAGTCCTTTGGCCTGCTTCCGAAGGAGGATGTGTCCCTTTCAGCCCACAAGATTTGTCAGTGGGTGGCAGCGAAGCGCTTCTGTCGCCGAAGGGCGACAGACAGCGAGCGGGTATTGGAATAGGTGGTTGCTCCTCACTTGCCTCCAGGCGTTGCCTGGCCTGCCTGCCGGTTGAGATGCGGGTGGCGTCGGGCCATGAACTTGTAGCCCAGCAGCCGGTACGCCAGTTTCGCCGCGAGGAATTCGCTCGACCGTTCGCCCTCCAGTGGCATCACCTCGACGATGTCGAAGCCCACCACGTTGCGCCGGTCGCAGACCTGCCGCAGCAGCCCCGTAACCTGCCACCAGTTCAGCCCGCCCGGCTCCGGCGTGCCCGTGCCCGGGACGAAGGCCGGGTCGAACACGTCGATGTCGATGGTGATGTAGACGTTTTCGGTCAGCGTGTCCGCGACCCGCTCGACCCACGCGGGCATGTTGCGTATTTTGTGCGCGAAAAAAACCCGTGCGTCTTCGCTGACCAGCAGCGACGCTTCCTCCTCCGAAAGGCTGCGTATGCCCGCCTGCGTTATCGGGCAGACCTCCAGCACGCGCCGCATCACACTGGCGTGCGAGTATTTCTCGCCCTCGTAGGCGTCGCGCAGGTCCGCGTGCGCGTCGAGTTGCAGTACCGTGAGGTCGTTGTATTTCGCCGCGTGCGCCCGCACCAGGCCCGTCGTTACCGAGTGCTCGCCGCCCAGTCCCACGACGAATTTGCCCGCGTCCAACAGTTCGCGGCAGCGGCGCTCGACCTCGTCGACCGTCTTTTCGGGGTTTTCGGCGACGGCAACAGGAACGGCGGTGAATATGCCCAGCGTCGACGTATCGCAGAAAATCTCCTCGTCGAAGAGTTCCATGTTTTGCGACGCGGTTATGATGGCCTGCGGGCCGTTGGCCGTGCCCTTGCCCCACGAGGCCGTCGCTTCGTAGGGAATCGGCAGCACGGCGATGCGCGCGGCGTCGAAGTTCGACCGTTCGTCCTTAAGGCCGCAGAAATTGTTCGGCGGGTTCTGGCTCATTTGTGCGTTCGTTTCGTCCGATTGGTAATTCGTAATATGATACGGCCGGCTACTTGCCGGTGTTTGCGGGCGTTTTCGGGGCCGCGGGGTGCATTACAGCAGCAAAACCGCCGCGGCTATCACGGTCGTCCAGATGCCGTTTTTTCTGCCGATGGCCGATTGCGTAACGTTCTGCGAGCGGAAGATTTTTCCGCTGATTTTCCACAGTTCCTTCTTCTCGTCCCACGAGGCGTCCGGGTTGAAGTCCACCCCCAGCGTCGTCGCCAGCATGCTTGCCGCGAGGTCTTCGGCGTAGTCGCCCGCCACCACCTGGGTCTGGCCGAAGGAGTGGTGCTCCGAGAGGTAGCCGTGCATGTTGTGGTCCTTGGGCGTGGCGAGTCCGACGCTGGCGGCGATCAGGCGGCGCGCCTCGTCGGTCTCGTTGCGACTCATCACCACAAAGGTAATTGCGCCGGGTTCGACCTTATTGAGACCGCGTTCCCTGCTGACGAGTTTGCAGTGCGGCGGAAAAATCGACGAAACCTGCACCAGATTCAGCCGCGCGATGCCCGCGTTGCGCAGCGCCTCCTCGAAACTGGACAGTTTTTCTTTGTGGTGCCCGACGCCTTTGGTCAGGAAAACTTCTTTAGGAACGAATAATGACAATGCGACGCCCTCCCAGTCAAATAGGCCTTACGTAACTCCACCGGTGCGATTACCGGATATTATTGCGGAATGATATGTAATAAGTTGCCGCCCTGCAACAAAAAAAGCGGGCGAAATCCATCCCTTTTTTTCGGATTTCGATTTCCACCGCCGACCGAAAAGATTACAATCTCCGCGTACACCGGGAAGACATCATGAACGAACGATTCCAAACATACGACCAGGTCGTCGAGTACCTGATGAACTTCACCAACTACGAGAAAGTGGTCAACTTTCCCTACGACGCCACCAAACTCGACCTCAACCGCATGCGCCGCCTGCTGCGCTTTCTCGGCGACCCGCAACTCGCGACCAAATCCGTCCACATCACCGGCACCAAAGGCAAAGGCTCGACCGCGCTGCTGCTGGCCGCGATACTCGCCGACAACCACAGCGTCGGCCTGTTTTCCTCGCCGCACCTCGTCGACATGACCGAGCGCGTCGTCGTCGACGGCCGCCCGATCTCGCGCGAGGCAATGGTCGAGGAGATGAACGACATGCTGCCGCACCTCGAAGAAAAACGCGCCGAACGCGACGCCACCGGCAAGGGCCACGTTACGCCGACGTTCTTCGAAATCTTCACCGCGGTCGCCTGGAACCACTTCCGCCGCCGCCGTGTCGACGTGGCCGTGATGGAGGTCGGCCTCGGCGGGCGGCTCGACTCCACCAACGTCATCGCGCCCTCGGTCTGCATCGTTACCAACGTCGCGCTGGATCACGTCCGCCAACTCGGCGGCACGATCGAAAGCATCGCGCGCGAAAAATCCGGCATCGTCAAACCCGGCATCCCCGTCGTAACCGCCGCGCTCGACTCCGCCGCGCTCTCCATAATCGAACAGGCCTGCGAGCGCGAAGGCAGTCCGCTGTTTCGCATCGGAAAGGAGTTTTCCGTTGAGCCTGCACCGGACGGGCGATTCTTCGTCAAATTTGACGGCGAGTCGCACGGCCCGCTGCGACTAAACGTGCTGGGCGTGCATCAGCGCTGGAACGCCGCCTGTGCGGTGGTGGCCGCGCTGCTGCTCAAGCGCGCGGGCGTGGCGCGGGTCAAGGAGGCGCAGATCGTCCGGGCCGTGGCCGAGACCGCGCTCACCGGCCGCGTCGAGATCGTCCACCGCGACCCGCTCATCGTCAACGACGGCGCCCACAACGCCTCGTCGGTGCGCTCGACCCTGGAGACCGTCCGCGACGAAATCGGTCCGGAGTCGCTGACGCTGGTCTTCGCTGCGGGCGTCGACAAGCACATCGACGGCATGGCCGAGGAGATCGCCGACCTCGCCGACGAGGTCAACCTCAAGCGCGTGGTGTGCACCACCACCCACGACCCGCGTTCCTGCCCGCCCGAAAAACTCGCCGCGGCCTTCGCGCGCGTGGGGGTGCCGCTGGAGACCTGCGAAGAAGTGGAGGAAGTCTGGCGTCGCGCCGTCGC
>JAUWEX010000132.1 GCA_030607235.1 Planctomycetota bacterium
GCCATTGCCGATATTACGATCCTGATATCTCTCCAGCGAGTCAAACAATGAGTGCATACGTGGGAGGACTCTCTTAAGTCCGAGATAATCATTTTTCCCATCACCGTATTGTAATATCTCAATTGGGAAACCCGCATAGTTATCATCACAACTCAGTAAGATAAATTCGTCATTGTCGGGTTTTAGTGCCTCTTGCGCAAATTTGGGCAAGTTGCCAAATGTTTGTTTCGATAAATTGCGGATTTTGTCGGCAATATTTGCTATTTGAGATTCGTTTTCTTTGTTGCTAATGGCAGTTTGCCATTCTTGCAGTGCAACAACCAGTTGATAAGAATTATGTATAAAATTTGGGCACAGTTCGTATTGAAAAGAACCATTATCTCGCAATAAACCGATTAAAGCATTGTCCCAGAGAGATTCCAAAAACCAAATTGAGGCATGCGCGGCTTTTACTATTTTTGCTGTTCTCTTAAGGGTCTTTGATAAGCGGTTGCGAATAGATGTTGTATCGGTATGATTGTCATCTGGAAGATATGGATCGTCTCGTAGAGCAATCAGCCATTGTAATACACTGTCTGGGTTCGATTTGCCTTCCGAATTTGCTATGTTTTGTAAATGAACTTCTAAGCAAACGATGATCTTGTTTTTATGAATATACTTTTCCTTTTTCGGGATATCCTGCCAAACTTTTCTTAAATCATCAATGCCATTTTCTGCAAGTTCCTTTCTTTCTTTATGATCTGCTGTAATGCGAATCAGGTTTCCGATAACGCCGCACTTGTCAAGCAAGAAGTGTGGCTCATTGCCAGAGAGTTTGCTATAGATATCGAGGGACTTTTTGTAGATTTTTTCGGCGATAGGATAATCCTTTTGGTCGCGTACAACATTGCCGAGATTATTGAGAGCCGTTGCCAGCATGGGCGATATATTTAGCTTTGTTCGCACAAGTCTGTAAAGAATTTTGATGGCCTTGCAATAGGCAGATTGGGCCTCGGATAAATTACCTTGATTTCTTAGGGCGCTACCAAGATTAGTATAGGTTTTTGCTATATTGGCCCGGTATCTATTGGTGGGGTCGTTTTCGGCAAGTTCGCGATAGATATTCAAGGCTTCTTTGTAGGCCTCTTTTGCCGCAGGGAAATCCTTCTGGTTACTGAGAACTGTGCCGAAATTGTTGTAGGTTTGCGCCAAATTAGGTCTATAGAGGTGCTGTTTGTCTTGAGGCGCATTCAGATATATTACCAACGCTTCTCGATATCTCTTTGTGGCGGCGGAGAGGTCTCTTTGGTTTCTATGAACGTTGCCGAGATTGTTGAGAGAGGATGCTAGATAGAGGCGATATACATTTGGTTGTATTGCGGCGAGTTCGCGGAAAATGTCTGAAGATTTTTCGAGATAAAATAGTGCTTTGTCATACTGTTTGATTTTTCCACAACCTATTCCAAGTATGTTGGAAAACAATGCTTGGCATGATTTAAGTCCCAGTTTTTCGCTGAGGTCTATGCATCTTTCGCAGGCGGAAAATGAGATTTCATTTTTTTTTGCCTTTTCTTCCGGCTTAAACTCTTCAGGTGATTCCGCAGCATATGCTGGAAATGACAGTGCGAGGAGTTTAACGGCATCTGCTTCTGTATCTTGACCGGCTTCGCGGAGACTCTTTGTCAGTGCCAATCCTTCTATGTAATTTTCTTCCGATTGTTCGGCGTATACTGTTTTGAAATACGCAACGACTTCCTCGTTGCCGACGAGTTCTGCCGCCGCGAGCAGGGCGTCTTTGTTCTTTTTGCGAGCGACTATGTATTCGCCCAGTTTCTCTATCCACTTCTCCAATGCGCCCTCCTTTGCTTTTGGGATTTGTCGGCATTATACACCATGCGCCATCTTTGGCAAATGAGGAAGTCGTAGCAAAGGAAACAGGCGAATCGCTCTCGAACGGGGATGCGGACGGAAAATCACAGCCGGGGGCGGCTGTGCCACATAATTTTTCACAAGAAAAATCAAAAATTATTCGAGTCTATTTGTGTGAATTCGTGGTTCCAAAAAAAATCTGCGGACAGAAGAAAATCACACCGCGAATCCGCGCACAAGATTTGCCAGAATTTAGAACAGTTCTGTAACGGTTTTGAGAACTGTTCTGAATTAAAATCGTCTTTGCAATTCGCGCACAAGATTTGTCAATGAGTGCAAGCGAAGTGCCCCGCGCGATAGCGCGTAGCGAGCGGTTATTGCAGTAGGTGCTTACTCCTCGTTTGGGAGCAGGCCCTGCCTGTCGCTTTCTTCCTCCTCCGCATCCTCGTCCTGCTCCGGCGCGCAGGATTTTTCTTCACCCGCGTCCGCCGGAGTCTCGACTATCGGCAGGCCTTCCTCGTCGAGAATCTGTATGCTGACCTTGGGCGAGCACGTGTCGACGACGAACGCCTCGCTCGTCTCGACGGTCGTGTGTCCGGCCCGGTCCGTAGCGGTTATCCTGATAGAATACGAACCTTGTGTCGAGGGCGCTTCAAATTCGTACTCGCCGCTGTTGGCCGTCGCGTCCGTTATGAGCGCGACCACCTTGCCGTCGCGCAGCAGTTCGATTTTTATCGGCCTGTCGACGAGGTTGTTGTCCTGCGCGAGCCAGCGGACGCATATCCTCGCGCCGCCGCGGAATACGTCGTCCTTGTCCGGCGAGAGAACCCGTAGCGAGGGCTTTTGGTTGTCGATCCATTTCGAATAGTCGGGTTTGATGCTGGTGTTGCCGTCGGGCCGCGGCCTGCTCCACAGACCGGCCCTGTTGCCCGCCACGACGTAAAACGCGTAGTGGCCGATTTCCTCCGGCACGAAAACGAACTTGCCTTTGGTCTCGCGCGAGGTCTCGTACAGACTCCAGTTTTTCGTCTGCCACTCCTCGCCTTCCACGCGCGCCACCCACAGTTCCACCCGGTCCAGCCCCGAAAGGCCGACGGTTGTTACGTTGTAGCGGATCGTAACCTTGAGCGCGCTGTCTTCGTTCGGCGTCGGGGATTCCGCCGGGGCGGTCGATTGCGGATTTATTGCGGTTTCGCGGTCGGTATCGTTCTTCTCTGGAATGGGCTGGATTTCCGTGGAGTCGGTTTTTTGCGTCGGCTGAACGGGGCGGGGCGCTTCGATTTTTCCCGGTTCGGCGGCGGTGCGCTCGACCCTGAAGGTCTTCTTTTTCGAGACCGTTTTCAGCCCGCCGAAATCCTCGGCCACCATGTAGATCGTAACGGAATCGACTCCGTCCTCCGGCACCGTGATTTCGCCCGTGCCGCATTCGCCGCTCAGATTGATGCTCTTTGCGTCCTGTTCGTTGTCGTCGAAATAGTAGACGATGCGCGCGTTTTTCATCGCCGCGTCCGACGCGCTCCAGTCGAAGTTTATCGCCTCGCCCGGCTTGACGGTTTCGGATTGGCCGGCGAAAGCCAGGCTGATTTCCGGGAAGTTGTAGTCGAAGCGGATCGTCAGCATCGGCGCAGAGTCGGCCTTTGGCGGGCCGCCGCCGTTCCCGGCCTTGTCGATGGAGACGGAGAAGAACTCGTAGACGCCGTCGTGCGGAGCCGTGAATTTGACGCGGAAGACGCCGGGAGTGTCGGTCGGCAGGGCTTCGCCGCACCCCCGCGTCCATTCGCCGCCCTCGAGCCGATACCACAACTCGACGGTCTTGATCTCGGCGACGTCGCCCGCGGCTTTGATTTTCATCTCCAGCGTCTGTTTCGTCCACACGGCTCGACCCTGCGGGTCTTTGTGGATTTCGCGCGCTTTGGCGAGAGACGGCGCGGCCAGGGCCAGCGATACAACCGCGATTAACAACGCAACGCCGATTTGCCGTAACATGGCAACCTCCTGATTTTCGATTATCGATTGGCCGTCTTTTTTCCGCCGCGCGGCGGGCGGCAATACCAAGCCGCGCGAAACGCCGAATACCGCTAGATTTATCGGAATTTATCCGGAGCCACTTAAGGGGAGAATCCACACATTTCAATCCGCCTCGGGCGGACTCCTGTTGGCTTCGGCAAAAGCGGAGGTTGCCGCCTGCCGGCGAAAAGTGAAGCGAGAGCGTTTTTTTGCCAAAACAAAGAGCGGGTATTGAGGTTTGTGGGAAAAGATTTGCCTCCAGACGCTGCCCGGCTGCGAAATCTGTATAGTTTCTCATTCCCCGAATTCGTAGTCGTCATCAATGCCGGATTCGCTCTCGTTTGCATATCCGTCCAATATAGGCGAATACTCGGCGGCCTGCTTCATTTTCGACGTAGAAATAAACAAGTGGATTACGGGGATCGCGAAAACGGGCATAAGCAATAAACCCCATGGCCCCAGATCGATATGGAATTGATTACCTGTGAGCGTCGCAATGCCGCCGATAAAGTAAAACAAACCTAAGGGGATGGCATAGATGACGATAAAAAAAGTTGTTGTTGTCTTCCAGCTTTGTTCGGCGGGATCAAGATCGGCTTTTCGGCATAACCAGCGCATCGTGAAGCAGAAGACGATAATGGCGGCCAGCGACGCCAGTCCATAGACAAAAAGCATTATTGCCAGAAAGAGTGGGATGTTGAATATGAAATGATCCACAAAGGCCTTTATTGTCGCGAGTACCGCTACGATTTTAACAAAGTGCATGGCGGTGGCATAGCGTTCGTGGACTTCTATGGCGCTCAGGCGGAAGACGCTGACGGTTATCATGAGCATGCCGACAAAATCGTTAAGGATGTCAAATTTATATCCGCTGCCGTTTACGGTTGAGCTAAAGGTGAAGTCGAATATGCAAAGCAATCCTCCCCAGAAAATAAGTCTCAGCGGAGTGATCGCCTTTCTGATGTCATTGATTTTCATCTG
>JAUWEX010000393.1 GCA_030607235.1 Planctomycetota bacterium
AAGGCATTGAACAACCAAAAAGACTTGTTTAACAAGTGCGGAAACTTCACTGAAGCCCGCGAGATGGTGCAGCGCGGCGTATATCCGTTCTTCCGCCCGCTCGAATCGGCCCAAGACACCGAAGTCAGGATACACGGCAAAACCCTCATCATGATGGGGTCCAACAGTTATCTCGGCCTGACCACAGACGAGCGCGTCAAGAACGCCGCCATCGAGGCCGTCAAGAAATACGGCTCCGGCTGCGCGGGTTCGAGGTTCCTCAACGGCACACTCGACATACACGTCAAACTCGAAGAAAAACTCGCCGACTTCATGCAGAAAGAAGCCGCGCTGGTATTCAGCACCGGCTTCCAGACCAACCTCGGCGTGATCTCGACCATCGTCGGCAAGGGCGACTACGTAATCATCGACCGCCTCGACCACGCCAGCATTATCGAAGGGTGCCGCTTGTGTTTCGGACAGATCCGCAAGTACCGGCACAACGACATGGACGATCTCAAGCGCATCCTCGCCGGAATTCCCTCCGACGCGGGCAAACTCATCATCGTCGACGGCGTCTTCAGCATGGAAGGCGACCTGGCGGACCTGCCCGGCATCGTCGATCTCGCCGAGCGGTACGACGCGCGGACTTTCGTCGACGACGCCCACGGGATAGGCATAATGGGCGAGCACGGCCGCGGCACAGCCGAGCATTTCGGCCTGCAGGACAGGATCGACCTGATTATGGGCACGTTCAGCAAGACCTTCGCCTCGCTGGGCGGCTTCGTCGCCGGCAAGGAATCGGTCATCCACTTCATAAAACATTTATCACGCGAACTCATCTTCAGCGCCAGCATACCGCCCTCAAACGTCGCCGCCGTCGACAAGGCGCTCGACATCATCATCGAAGAGCCGCAGCGCCGCAAGCGCCTCTGGGACATCACCCACAAGATGAAAAAAGGCCTCGACAACATGGGCTTCGACACCGGCGCCAGCGTTACGCCGATCATACCGGTTTTCGTGCGCAGCAACGAAGGCGTATTCAAGATGTGCCTGATGCTGCACAAAATGGGCGTTTTCGTCAATCCGGTCGTCTCGCCCGCCGTTCCGCCGGAGCACGCGCTCATCCGCACGAGTTTCATGGCGACGCACACGGACAAAGAGATCGATTTCACGCTGAACGCCTTCGAGAAAGCCGGCAAAGAAATCGGAATCATCTGACGAACATGGAAGTCGATATAACACCCGTCCTAACCCGAAAACAAAAGCGGTTGTTCATTCGCCTGCCCTACCGGCTCTATCGCAACGATCCCAACTGGGTCCCTCCGCTGCTTGTCGAACAAAAAGGCATCCTTGACACCTCGCGGCACCCTTTCTACGAACACGCCGAGATCGAGATGTTCCTCGCCAAAACAGGCGGCGACATCGTCGGCAGGATCGCCGCGATCGAAGACCGCAGTTACTTCGAATGCCACGGCAAGCGGGACGGTTACTTCGGCTTCTTCGAGTGCGACCTAAACGGCGGCCCCGAGGCGGCGCGCGAAATCACGAATGCGCTTATCAATGCGGCCCGGGACTGGTTCCGCGCCAGAGGCATCGGCAGCATGATCGGCCCGATGAACCCCTCCACCAACTACGAATGCGGGATGCTCATCGAAGGCTTCGACGAGCCGCCGGTAATCATGATGCCCTACAATCCTCCCGAATACCCGGACCTCATGGACGAAGCGGGTTTGCAAAAGGGCCACGATCTGATCAGTTACAACTACGACTCGGAAGGTCTGCCCGACAAGGCCAGGCGCGTCGC
>JAUWEX010000316.1 GCA_030607235.1 Planctomycetota bacterium
ACGACGCAATAATGTGGTATAATAGTCAAGGATAACGTGGAACGGGATATCCCATGAATAACGAAACTACCGGTCAACAATCCAAAAAAGCCCCGATGCTGGGTTCGTGGTCCAAAGGCCGCCTTCGCAAGAGCCTGATGCTGGGCCATATCTTCACCTATCTTGCCGCGGTCGCGCTGACCCTGGTGGGGCTGAGTATCCAACTCTCACTGCAAACCCAGCGCACCGAGGCCGATCGTGTGCGCGCTCTGGCCGAGCTGATCGGAAACAATATCCCACAGACGGAATACGCCGAATTGGTAAGCAAGGTCGAGGAAATTCAGAATCTTGCCGGCGGCGAAAAACAGAAACAAATCGACGTGCTGGTCGAAAGCGCAGCCTATAAAAGCGTGCTCAAAAAATTCACCGACGCGCAACATGCCAATCGCAGCATCAAAAAAATTATCCTGGTTCGCAAAAAAGAACAACAGGCCCTCGTCGTGGCCAGTCTGGATAAGGAAGATATCGCTACGACGATTCATTATCCCGGCAAAGACGGCATGACGGAGGGTTTTTCCGGCCCCGGCAGCGGCGACACGCCTCCGATTGATTCGGACGATGAGCTGGGCATGACGGGATACGCGCCGGTCAAGAGTGTCGATGGCGGGCAGCAGGATTTGATCGCCATTACAAAAAAGAAACGGACCATATGCGACCTTATAGTCGCGTTGGGCTGGATATGGCTGCTGCCGCTGGGCGGCGGGCTGGCGCTTTCGTTCTTCATAGCGCTGAGAATGACGGAGAGGGTTATGCAGCCGCTCAAAAAAACCGCCGAAGTGATACAGCGGATGAGCGAGGGCGATCTGGACGCCCATATCTCGCCCTACGACCAGCAGGTAACGCGCGTTTTGCGTCGCAGCGTGATGGACCTCGGCTCCAGTCTGGGCAAGCACGAAAGGGTGCGCCATTACTACGGCAGGACGCTCGCGCCGGCGCTGATGGAATCGATCGTGATCGCCGGCGAAGAAAAACTGACCCAGATCGAAAAGCGCGCCGTTTCGCTGCTGCGCGTCAACATCGAGACCGATTCCAGGATGAATCCCGCGGAGAATCCCGAGGAATACTTCGAGGTAATCAACGCCGCGACGCAACTCGCGGTCGAGGCGATATTCGACAACAACGGCTCGGTCGAGGACCTCGACGGCCACAAGGTGGTTGGGGTGTTCGGCTCGCCGCTGGCGATGGCGGATTACGTCGCCGCAGCAGTCAGGGCCGCCGCGGATATCCGCAAGGACCTCGCCGCGCTGATCTCGCGCCGCAAGCGCGAAGGTCTGGCGGAATTCGACTTGACGGTGTGGGTGCATACCGGCGAAGCGGCGGTGGGCATCGTCGGGACGAGCGACCGCGGTGAATACCGCGTGGTCGGCGGCCCCGTCGACGAAATCCACGCCATGCAACGCCCCGAGAAAACCGAAGGCTGCGGGCCGCTGGCCAGCGAAGCGGTAATCAAGACCGGCTTGCCGCAGGGCTTCAATTCGCGCTTTGTCGGCGAGAGCGGCGCGATAAAACTCTACCAGGTCATTTCCTGAGCAGCCTGCTCACAGGTTGAAAACCGCCACGACGAAGGTGTGATCCGATGGCCGTTCGGCCCGGCGCGGCTCTATGTCGATGAAGGCGTCGGTCGATTTCGCCGCCAGAGGCTTGGTCGCCATGATGTGATCCAGTCGCCATCCCGAATTGTTCTCCAGAGTGTTGGGGCTCCGGTAATCCCAGAACGAAAACAGTCCCTCTTCGGGCCGGTGCTTGCGGAACACATCCACCAGCCCCCATTTCTTTACGCTGACCAGCGCCGCGTGTTCATCGGGGTGGAAGCACACACTGCCCGCCAGTTTTTTCGGGTTGTAAACGTCGCGCGGCTCCGGCGCCACATTGAGGTCGCCTGTCCACAGCAGAGGCTTTTTCGCGGAGTAGTGTCTGGCGAAGAACTCGCGCAGGCGCGCGAACCACTTCAGTTTGTATTGGAACTTCGGCGAATCCACCGCCGTGCCCTGCGGGACGTAGGTATTGACGATCGGAATGTCCGCGATGGTGGCGCGTATCAGGCGTGCCTCGTCGGGTTCGCCGCCGTCGTCGAGGCCGCAGGCGACGTCCTGCGGTTTTTCGCGCGAAGCGATCGCGACGCCGTTGTAGGATTTCTGGCCGCGGAAAACCACGTGATAGCCCGCCAGGTTGAAATCGCTGACCGGGAAATCCTTGTCCTGTACTTTCGTTTCCTGAAGGCAGAGCACGTCGGGCTTGTTGGCCTTGAGCCAGTCCAGAATTATCGGCAGG
>JAUWEX010000270.1 GCA_030607235.1 Planctomycetota bacterium
ACGACGAGTGGAAGAAAAACAAAGACAAGAAAGACGACGAAGAAACGACCGACTCATCCGACAGCACCGACGGCGACGAGGCCGATGACGAAGAGGCCGAAGAGGAACCCGGCTTCAAGACCACCGACTACATCGACATCGCCGGATACTTCCCCGGCGCCCACACCCAGGAAACCCTGATGCAAACGGGCTTCGAACTCTCCGGCGATCAGGTCGCGACCGTCCGAATCAAGGTCGGCAAAGACGACGAAT
This sequence comes from Planctomycetota bacterium, assembly GCA_030607235.1. GTDB lineage: Bacteria > Planctomycetota > B129-G9 > B129-G9 > B129-G9 > JAUWEX01. The sequence continues at coordinate 253 of JAUWEX010000270.1, forward strand.
ACGAAAGCGTAATCATCGTCCGGCTTCACAAAGACAAAGACGGAATAGCCAAACCCATCCGCCGGATGTCCTTCAAGCAATTCGCCGAGATGATGACCGACCGGTGGAGCCCCCGCAGCAACACGGCCAGGGAATTGACCAAGAAGCGATTCGAGTATTTCAGCAGCGCAATTACCATCGTGATCCCCGAGGTCGACGAAGAAGAAATTCCAGAGGATGAGCGAGACGCGGAAACCGAAGGATAGATTACGACGACAGCGAAAAAGAGCGGTCCTTAACGGGGCCGCTCCTTTTTTTCAACCGCACAACACCGCCAAAAGGCGCTCAAGCACCGACTCCGGCGGCGACGGCGAACTCTTCAGCGCGAGATCCGCGTCGAGCAGCGCGCGAAACATCGGCGGAAAATCCTCGCGCGAGAAATTCTGCGCCTGTGCCGCGATGCGCGTCGCCTGAAAATCCATGCGGTATTTCATCGCCGCCTTTATCTCCCCCACGTCCGCGCCCGCGTCGAGCATCGCCCGCACCCGCGCCAGTTGCTTGATCCGCCGATGCAGCCAGTTCACCAGAATAATCGCCACGCCCTGCGCGTCGGTAACCGGTTCGTCGGCGCCCATCGCAAGCCCGCGCTCGAACATCGCCCGCAGCGTCGCCATCGCCTCGCCCGCTTTCCGCTCCGACACGGCGTCTATCAGCGCGAACAGCCCGTGTGTGCGGATGTGCCCGGCGGACTTCTCGATATCGGCAATGGCGATCTCGTCGCAGCCGTCGCCGACGAACGAGGCGAGTTTGTTGAGTTCGTTCGAGAGTCGCGCCAGGCCCGTGCCCGTCATCTGGGCCAGTTCGTAAGCGGCCTCTTTGGTAATGCGCTTGCCGTATCGCTCGCGCGCGTGGGCGACGATCCACTGCGTCAGTTCGCTCTCCGTCGCCTTCGCGCCCGTCTGCCACGGCGCGGGTTTGTCGAAAAGCGAGCGGCAGTCCACCAGCGTCCCGAACGCGCCGAGTTTTTTCGCCACCGAAGATTTCGCGTCCGACTTCGCCAGTTCGACCACCACGCCGGCCTGCGGCGCGGGCGACGCCAGGTAATCCAGCAGCAGATTCAGGCGGTTGCCGCCGCCCGACCCCAGCGCGAAATCCGCCAGCCGCAGCACCGCGAGGTTGTACCCGCCGAACAGCGAACGGCTCCGCAGGTAATCGAGGACGTCGGCCATCGCGAACGACGACAACTCTCCGGCGTTCTGCGGGCAGAGCGTTTCCTTTAGCGCCAGCGAACCGCCCAGCGCCTCGGCGCGTTTCTTTATCAGGGCGATGGCCTGGCAGCGGCGCATGTCCTCGGCGCCCGCCAGCACGATCACCGGCGCGAGGGCCGCGCGCGAAATCCCCCCGGCGAAGGCCTCGTAGGGGATCGCCGTCGCGGCTACTTTTTTTCGCGATGTAGTTTTTTTAACAGCCATTTTTTCGGTGCGGTCTTCTCGAAAATCAGCGCGTAATCGTCCGCCTCGCCGCGGCACTCCAGCCGCAGCCGCTCCGCGCCCCACTCCGCGGCCTCGTAATCGCCGCGTTCGACGCACTCCACGCGGCCCGGCGCGCTGCGCAGTTCGCCCTCGTAATCCAGAAAACGCAGGGGATGGGCGAAAATCTCCGCGGCCTCGAACTCCGCCGCCGCGCGCGGGTCGGCGGGCGTCGAAAAGGTGCGCAGCGTCGCGCCCCGCTCGAACATCAGGTCGTAGTGGGTCGCGTCGGCGATGTGTTTTACTACGACGAAGCGCGGCATGGCCCGGTTCTCACGATTTTTTGGCGGAGCGTTTAGCGCGTTTTTTTCTTTTCCTTTTCTTGTTGTATTTTTCGCGCATGAATTTTTTGGCGTATTCGTACAACTCCGCGGCGCTGTGGAAGTGCATGTCGAAATCGTAGGGCCTGCCGTCGAACTCGCACTCGTGGTGCGCGTGCCTGCGGCAGATGCGCGGGCGGTTGTCGTAGGCCTTGCAGCGGTTGTCTTTGTCCAGCATCTTGCAGTGCGACTCGATGTTCATGTACCACTCGCCCTCGTCGACGTAGATGCTGATGCCCTCGTGATAGAGAAACCACGTGAAGTCATCGAAATCGCCCCACGTCTCCGGGTCGTCGAGCGGGATGCCGATGTACTTACAGCACAGCGCGTCGCATTTTTTGCACTGGTCGGGATCGGGGCCGGGGCCGGTAGCGACGGTTTTTTTCTCTTTGGCGTTGCTCTTTTTCGCTGGCATATTTCTGAACTCTATTTCGTAAAGCGTTGTGTGGTTGTGTGGGCAAACTGGCTGTTGTATAGTTTGCGATACGGCTCGCATGTCCGCATCAACTCGCTGTGGCCGGCCTGCCCGACGATCCGTCCCGCTTCCAGCACGACGATCACGTCGGCGTGGATAACGGTCGAGAGGCGGTGGGCGATGACGATGGTCGTGCGCGATTCGGTCAGCCGGTCGATCGCCTCCTGCACGAGCCGCTCGGCCCGGCTGTCCAGCGACGAGGTCGCCTCGTCGAGCAGCAGTAT
>JAUWEX010000399.1 GCA_030607235.1 Planctomycetota bacterium
GTTCGAGCGGCTGGGCTTCAAGCGATTCCTCAAGGAAATCGCCGGAGCGGCGCAGGGCGAGCGGAAGGACGCCGGACCTGCGGTTTCCGCCGCCGCCGAGGCGGTCGAGCGCATCGAGGGCGATCTGGCGACGCTCGACGCGAGCAAATATCATCTCGTCAACACCGAGATCGGGTTCGAGGCGCTGGTGCGCATGTTGGGGCAGCAGTCAGAATTTGCGATTGACACCGAGACGACCTCGGCGGATCCGATGCGGGCGGAACTTGTCGGCCTGTCGTTCTCCTGGAAGGCCGGCGAGGCCTATTACGTGCCCGTGCGCGCGCCCGAGGGCGAGGATGCGCTGGCGACCGAAGCGGTGCTGAACGAACTGCGCCCGATACTCGAAGACCCCGACAAAAACAAGGTCGGCCAGAACATAAAATACGATATGATCGTCCTGCGGCGGCACGGCGTAAATTTACGCGGCGTGAGCCACGACACGATGGTCGCGGCGTGGCTGCTGGACTCGTCGCGCGCCGCGTACAACATCGACAGCCTCGCCGAGAAGTATCTGCGCTATCGGAAAATCCCGACGACCGACCTGATAGGCAAGAAACGCAGCGAGCAGATTACGATGGACCTTGTGCCGTCGGAGAAGGTCGGCGATTACGCCTGTGAAGACGCGGATATCGCGTGGCGACTCAAGGAAAAATTCGAGCCGATGCTCGAAGAAGCCCAACTGACCGGGCTTTTCGCCGGGATCGAGATTCCGCTGATCTACGGCCTGGCCGAGATGGAATTCAACGGTATCGCGCTGGACGAGAAGCGTCTGGCGGCGATGTCGGAAAAAATGGAGGGGCAGATCGAAGAAATCGCCGCGAAAATTTACGAAGAGGCCGGCGAGGAGTTCAACATAGGCTCAACGAAACAACTCGCCGAAATTCTGTTCGACAAACGCGGCCTCAAGCCGATTCGCAAGACCAAGACCGGCTTTTCGACCGATGTGGATGTGCTCGAACAACTCGCATATCGCACGGGCGACCCGTTGCCGGGATTGATTTTGGAGTGGCGCGGATTGACAAAACTCAAATCGACTTACGTCGATGCGCTGCCCGCGTTGCGCAATCCCACGACCGATCGCGTGCACTCGTCGTTCAATCAGACCGGCACCGCGACGGGGCGGCTGAGCAGTTCAAACCCGAATTTGCAGAACATTCCGATACGCACGGAGACGGGGCGCGAGATTCGCGGCTGCGTCGTGGCGAGGGAAGGCTGCGTTTTGCTGACGGCGGACTATTCGCAGATAGAGTTGCGGATGCTGGCCCATCTTTCGCAGGACCCGAATCTATGCGAGGCTTTCATGCAGGGCGAAGACATACATCGCTCGGTCGCGGCCCAGATTTTCGGCGTCGATCCGGCGGAGGTGTCTTCCGAGATGCGCCGCCAGTCCAAGGCCGTGAACTTCGGCATTATCTACGGCCAGAGTCCGTTCGGCCTGTCGCGCGAGGTCGGGATACCGATCGGCAAGGCCAGGGACTTTATCGAAAAATACTTCGCGCGTTTCAACGAGGTCAAGGCCTATTTCGACGGCGTCCTCTCACAGGCCGAGGCCGAGCAGAGCGTGCGCACTATTCTGAATCGCCGCAGGCCGCTGCCCGAAATCACCTCGCAGTCGCCCGTGCGGCGTAACGCCGCCCGGCGCGCGGCCATGAACACGGTTTTGCAAGGCTCGGCGGCGGACCTGATAAAG
>JAUWEX010000365.1 GCA_030607235.1 Planctomycetota bacterium
ACTTGCGACGACAGACCGGCTGCGCGTACTGCGCACGATTCCGTCCACGGAAATATCGAATGCTTGAGAGACTGCAAAAAATCCTCGCCGGCGCCGGAATCGCCTCCCGCCGCAAGTGCGAACAGATCATCGCCGAGGGCAGGGTCCGCATCGACGGCGAAGTCGTCGTCGAGATGGGCCTCAAGGTCAACCCGCAGGTCTCGACCGTTACCGTCGACGGCAAACCGCTGCCGCGGACGAAACTCGTCTACTACCTGCTCAACAAGCCCGCGGGCTGCCTGTGCACCACCGACGACCCGTTCGGTCGCAAGACCGTGCTCGACCTGATGGTCGGCGTCCGCGCGCGGATATTTCCGGTGGGCCGCCTCGACGAAGACTCCGAGGGCCTGTTGGTAATGACCAACGACGGCGCGCTGGCCAACGTTCTGACACACCCGCGCTACGGCGTGTGCAAGACCTACGTCGCGCGCGTGAAGGGGCGCCTGACGCCCGAAGCGATGGAGATGCTGCGCAACGGCGTTTACCTGCCCGGCGGCCCGGCCGTCGCCGAAGAACTCACCGCCCGGCGACACAAGACCGGCGACGCAATCGTCAAACTGGTGGTGCGCGAAGGCCGCAACCATGTAGTCAAAAAAATGCTGGCCGCAGTGGGCAACCCCGTCAAAAAACTCAAGCGCACGAATATCGAATTCCTCACGCTGCACCGCCTTTCGCGCGGAGGCTGGCGGCCGCTGACGGCGCGCGAGATCGAACTGCTGCGCGAACTGGCCGAAAAACAGTCCTCCCTCACTACCGCCAAGAAACGCCCGAGCGGGCATATGAAAAAACGGCCCGGCAGCCGACGCGACGCCGCTACGAAGAAATCGCCGGCGCGTCCGGCCAGGCCTGCAGGGAAAAAACCCCGACCGACTGCAGCGATCGGACGAAACACCGCGCCAAAAACGCGTGTCCGACGCGCCGCCGCCGCGAAAAAGCCAAAGACACGACCCGCAAGAACCGGAGAAAGATTTAATGACACAACTCGAAAAAGCACGACAGGGAAAAATAACGCCGGAGATGGAAGAAGTCGCGGTCAAAGAAAACGTCCGGCCGGAAGTCCTGCGCGAACGAATAGCAAAAGGGACCCTCGTCATACCGGCAAACGTCAACCGCACCAACCGCACCAACTGCGGCATCGGCGAAGGCCTCAGCGTTAAGGTAAACGCCAACATCGGTACCTCGCCCGACCTGGTGGACCTCGACCGCGAAATGCGCAAACTCCGCGCCGCCGAGGCGGCTCGGGCCGACACATATATGGACCTGAGCACCGGTGGCGACGTGCGCAGCATCCGCCGCAGCCTTATCGCCTCCTCGCCGCTGGTCATCGGTACGGTGCCGATATACGAAGCCGCGGTGCGCGCCGTTACCGAGCATCAGAAGGTGATGGACATGACGTCGGACTCGATGATGCAGGCCGTCATAAACAACGCCGAGGACGGCGTGGACTTCATCACCGTGCACTGCGGCGTAACGCGCGAACTGGCGGCCAAAGCCCGCAAAAGCGGACGCATCACCGGCATCGTCAGCCGCGGCGGCACCTTCACGGCAGAATGGATACGCCACCACAGCCAGGAAAATCCCTACTACGAGCGCTTCGACGAGATACTCGAAATCGCCCGCGAGCACGACGTAATGCTGAGCCTGGGCGACGGCTTCAGGCCGGGCTGCCTGGCGGATTCGATGGACGACCTGCAACTGGGCGAACTGATGGTGCTGGCCGGCCTGGCCAAACGCGCCGTCGCGGCAGGTGTACAAGTAATTATCGAAGGGCCCGGGCACGTGCCGCTGGACCAGATCGTCGCGCAGGTCAAGATGCAGAAACAACTCTGCAACAGCGCACCGTTTTATGTATTGGGGCCGATCGTTACCGACGTCGCGCCCGGCTACGACCACCTGACCGGCGCCATCGGCGGGGCCATCGCGGCCAGCGCCGGAGTGGACT
>JAUWEX010000268.1 GCA_030607235.1 Planctomycetota bacterium
AATTACACCTTTGTGCAGGGCAGATCACATGAATCATAATGAGTGGGTGGCGGTGCTGGATTTCGGCTCGCAGTACGCGCAACTCATAGCGCGGCGCGTCAGGGAACTCAACGTCTTCAGCGAGATCCTGCCTTGCAACATCGGCGCGGACGAACTCAGCGCGCGTGCTCCGAAGGGGATCGTCCTCAGCGGCGGCCCGGCCAGCGTTTACGCCGAAGACTCGCCGAAGTGCGATCCGAAAATTTTCGAACTGGGCATTCCGATGCTGGGACTGTGCTACGGGATGCAGATAGGCTGCACGCACCTGGGCTGCAGGGTCAGCCCTGCGCAGGCGCGCGAATTCGGGCGGCGCGAAATCCGTGTGGTTGAGCCTGAGCCGCTGTTCGGCGGCCTCGGCGAAGAGATAACGGTCTGGATGAGCCACGGCGACCAGGTACAGGACACCGCCCACGACCTGATAACGCTGGCCTCGACGCCGACCTGCCCGCACGCGGCCGTGCGGCACAAGAGCGTGCCGTTTTACGGGCTGCAATTTCACCCCGAAGTTACCCACACGCCGCAGGGCGTCAAAATAATAGGCAACTTTCTGAAAAAGGTCTGCGGCTGCCGCGGCGAATGGACGATGGCGTCCTTCATAGAACGGGCCGTCGAGCGGATAAGGGCGCAGGTCGGCACGGGCAAGGTAATCTGCGGCCTGAGCGGCGGGGTGGATTCGTCGGTGGTGGCGTGCCTGCTGCACAAGGCGATCGGCGATCAGTTGGAGTGCGTTTTCGTGAATAACGGCCTGCTGCGCAAGGGCGAATTTGAACAGGTCGTACGCGATTTCGGCGACAACTACCACATGAGACTCCACACCGTCGACGCCTCGCAGAGATTTCTCGGTGCGCTCAAGGGTGTAACCGAACCGGAACGCAAGCGCAAGATTATCGGCGGACTTTTCATCGACGTCTTCAAGGAAGAGGCCGACAAAATTCAGGACGCGCATTTTCTCGCGCAGGGCACGATCTACCCCGACGTCATCGAGTCGTCCTCGCCCGTCGGCGGCCCCAGCGCCACGATCAAGAGCCACCACAACGTCGGCGGCCTGCCGGAGAAACTCGGCTTTAAGTTGGTCGAGCCGATGCGCGAACTTTTCAAGGACGAGGTGCGCAGGCTCGGCGAAGAACTTGGCATGAAACACGAGCAGGTCTGGCGGCACCCGTTTCCCGGGCCGGGCCTGGCGATACGCTGCCTCGGCGAGGTCGACGAGGCGAAACTCGCAATCCTGCGCGAGGCCGACGCGATACTCATAGAGGAACTGCGAGCGGCTGACTGGTACGACAAGGTCGGCCAGGCCTTCGCGGTTATTCTGCCGGTCAAGACGGTCGGCGTGATGGGCGACGAGCGGACCTACGAGCAAGTAATCGCGCTGCGCGTGGTCGAGACGACGGACTTCATGACCGCCGATTTCGCGCGCCTGCCGTACGATCTGCTCGGCAAGGTCGCGAGCCGCATCATCAACGAAGTGCGCGGTGCCAACCGCGTCGTTTACGACATCTCCACCAAGCCGCCCTCCACCATCTGCTGGGAATAACACACGCGGCATCGGAAAACACAACCGGCCCCCGAAAATTGGGAGCCGGGTTTTTTGCGGTTAGTTGCAGGCTATTTGCCGGCTACGTTGTCGCGGGGGCGGGGGCTTTGTCCTTGATGTGGTTTTCGTAGTAGTCCAGCCACACCTTCGGGAACAGCGCGTAGGAGAGTATGTCTTCGTCGCTGCGGGCCTTGCCTTCGAGCTCGGATTTAAGTTTGTCCCACTCGTTGGGGATCAGATCCGCCGGACGGCAGGTGATCGGTTCCTCGCCCTTGAGCGCCAGTTTTTGGATCTCGGGATCGACCGGCGAGGCGGTCGCACCGTATTTCCCGGCGAAGAGGTTTTTGCTCTCGAAGGGGATGATCTTGTAGCGGCCCATTATGACGTTGATGACGGCCTGCGCCCCGACGATCTGCGACGAGGGCGTAACCAGCGGCACGTTGCCCATCTCGGCGCGTACCTGCGGGACCTCGGCGAGTACCTCGTCGATCTTTTCGGCGTGGCCCATTTCCCGGAGTTGGTGCTCGAGGTTGGAGAGCATCCCGCCGGGAATCTGGCTGGAGAAGATGCGCGTGTCGACGTTGGTGAACTTGCTGAGGAAGGCGTTATATTTGGGCTTGATTGTGCGGAAGTGCTCCGCGATCGGTTCGAGCGCTTCCAGCGACAGGCCGGTGTCGTAGGGCGTGTCCTGGAGGGCGACGACCATCGACTCGGTCGCCGGGTGGCTGGTGCCGAACGAAAGCGGGCTGATAGCGGTGTCGATACCGTCGGCCCCGGCCTCGACGGCCTTGAGCAGCGACATCGCCGCCACGCCGGTAGTCGCGTGGGAGTGTACGTGGATCGGAATTTTCACCGCCTCTTTGAATGCCGAGACGAGTTCGAACGCGCGTACCGGCAGCAGCAGCGCGGCCATGTCTTTGATGCACAGCGACTGGCAGCCCATCGCTTCGATCTGCCTGGCTTTTTTTACAAAGAGTTCGAGTGTGTGCACCGGCGAGACGGTGTACGAAATCGCGCCCTGCGCGTGTGAGCCGTTTTTGAGGACGCTCTTTATGGAGGTCTCGAGGTTGCGCGAGTCGTTGAGCGCGTCGAAGATGCGGAAAATCTCGATTCCGTTCTCGACGGCCTTGTCGACGAAGCGCTCCACCACGTCGTCGGAGTAGTGGCGGTAGCCCAGGATGTTCTGTCCGCGCAGCAGCATTTGCAGGGGGGTGTTGGGCAGGGCCTTTTTCAGCGCCCGC
>JAUWEX010000186.1 GCA_030607235.1 Planctomycetota bacterium
TTTCGACGAGTTGTACGACGGCTGGAAAGAAATCGCGGTGAGCGCGGACGACCTTAACGGGTTTTTCGCCGACAAGCGGCTGTCGCCCGAGGGGGAGGATTTTTTTCCGTGGCAGGGCGTGGCGCTCGTAGACGAGGCGAACCCCAAGCACACCGGTCTGGGTATTTACCACGCGGGAGAGAAGGCGATTCTGCCGCTGGTAACGCAGGACAAGACGATATTCGGCATATCGGCGCGCAACCGCGAGCAGGCGTTCGCGTTTGAGTTGCTGATGGACGACCGGGTAAAACTGGTAACGCTGATAGGTCAGGCCGGTACGGGCAAGACGCTGCTGGCGCTGGCGTGCGGGCTGGAGAAGTGCCTGCACCAGAAAAAATACGAGGGCATACTGGTGAGCCGGCCCATCATGCCGCTGGGGCGCGACATAGGATTTCTGCCCGGTACGAAAGAGGAAAAACTCGAAAACTGGATGCAGCCGATTTTCGACAACCTCGACTTCATCCTCAAGATCGGCTCGCGCAACGACAGCGACGCCGAGCGCCGCGCTGATAGGCTGATGGAGCGCGGGACGATAATACTGGAGGCGCTGACCTACATCCGCGGCAGGAGTATCTCGGACAGATATTTGATAGTCGACGAGGCGCAGAACCTGACGCCGCACGAGGTCAAGACGATCGTCAGCCGGGTGGGCGAGGGCACCAAAATCATTCTGACGGGCGATCCGTACCAGATAGACAGCCCGTACCTGGATTCGAGCAGCAACGGCCTGACGTACGCGGCCGAGCGCATGAAGGGGCAGGAGTTGTTCGGGCATATCACGCTGACCAAGAGCGAGCGCAGCACGCTGGCGTCGCTGGCGGCGGAGTTGCTGTAATATATGGAGCGATGGATGAAACCGGAAGACGTGAAATTTTTCGACGATGCGCGTGATGATATGGTCGGCATTCTTTGCCGCCTGATTGAGCAGGACACGACGAACCTGCCGGGCAACGAGCATCTGGCGGCGAAGGTAGTGCACGAGTTTCTCGACGAGTGCGGCATCGAATACAAGGACTACGAGAAGAAGCCCGGTCGCACCAACGTCGTCGCGACCGTCGGCAAGGGCAGGCCGGTGCTGGTGGCGGCGGCGCACATGGACGTCGTCCCGGCGGGCGAGGGCTGGTCGACGGAGCCGTTCAAGCCCGTCGTCAGGGACGGCCGTGTTTACGGGCGCGGCACGGTCGACAACAAGGGCCAACTCGCGTCGCTGCTGTATTGCGCGAAGTATCTCAAAGAGCACGAGGACGAACTCAACGGCACGTTTATGCTAATCGCCGCGGCCGACGAGGAGCGCGGCTCGGAACTGGGGCTGGTGTACCTGGTGGACGAGGAGATTGTCCGGGCGGACGCCGCGATCATCCCCGACACCGCGGGAAACATGCGCGAGATAAGCGTCGGCGAGAAGGGGATGGTGCGGATGCGCGTTACAAGTTACGGCAGGCAGGCGCATGCTTCCACGCCGGAGTTGGGTTTCAACGCGATCTGGCCGCTGGTGGATTTTCTGGCGCGGTTCAGGAAACTCGATCTCGGCGGAGCGAAGCACGATTTGTTCAGCCCGCCGACGACGAATCTGGGCCTGATAAAGGGCGGCGCGGCGGTAAACATTGTGCCGGCGCAGGCCGAGGCCGACATCGACTGCCGGTATCTGCCGGGGATGAGCGGCGAGGAAATCTGCGGCAGGCTGTGCGCGCTCGCCGAGGAGACGATGGCGGACAATCCCGGCTCGAAGATAGAGGTGGCGAAACTGGAGGACATGGCGCCGTTTTTGCTGAGCCGCGATGAGCCGATAATCACACTGATACAAAAACACGCAAACAAGGTGCTGGGGCTGGAGCCGGAACTTACCGGCATGGCGGGCACGACGGTCTGCAAGCAGTTGGTGGCCAAGGGCATCCCGTCGGTGGGCTATTCGACGGGCGACAAAGGTGTGGCGCACGTCGCCGACGAGTATATCGCCGTCGACGAGGTGGTGGATTTTGCCAAGGTCATGTATTCGATAGTGATGGATTATTGCGGGTGAGTTTTCGCTCGTGCAGAAGAGGCCGAAATCATGTTTAGAGCAGGAATGAACCGCGCTGCGGCGTTAGTGTTGCTGGCGGCGATAGCGGCGGCCGTGTTCGCGGCGGGTACCGAGGCCGCGCCGCGTATCGTGAAGGCGCGCGAGGCGGCGAGGGGCGAGTTGTCGCTGGGGCCGGGGCAGAGCGTGCCGATGGTGCGGATGTTTTTTTATACGCTCAACGGCTCGGAGCAGGCCGATGCGCTTTGTGCGAAGATGAAGCGCAAGTTTCCGCAGATCGACTCTTCGCTCAAGGACACGCTGGGCAAAATCGGCAAGACGAAACTGGATTCGTTCAGGTACGTGGTGATATTCGGTCATCCCGATGCGGTTGCCTCTTGCATTCTCTCGACGGCGGTCGACAATGCGCTGCGCGGCGAGACGACGGTGAACGTGGCGCGTGGCGCGAAACTCGACTTCGACCGCAAGCCGACCGCGTCGCTGGGGTACATGGTTGTCGAGTTGCCGCCTTCGGAGAAGGTAACCGTTTTGCGTCTTGAAACCCCGCAGGGGACGGCCCTGCTGCAATCGTATTACGTGGGCCTGACCGAGCGCTCCAAGGAGACCGCCAAGATGTACCGTGCCATGCTCGAGATCGCCCGGCAGGATGCCGCCGCGAAGATGTACGAACTCGGCCGGTGGTGCGAGAACAAGGGCCTGCTCGACGAGGCCTGCCGCCACTACGAAAGCGCGCTGGCGCTCGACCCGCTTTCGCGCGCCAGTTCCGAGGCGATCCGGCGAGTGCGGGTGGTGGGGCGGCTGGAGGCGGTGCCGCGGGATTCGGCGGCGTTTTACGACCGCGCGGCGGCGCTGGTAAGCATCGCCCGCTATGACGAGGCCATTGAGGACCTCATGAACGCGATAAAACTGAATCCGAAAATGGACAAGGCCCATTACCTGCTGGCCGAATGTTTGATAAGTTACCGCAAATTCGACGAGGCCGCCGGCGCGCTTGATACCGCGATTGCGATGGAATCCGGCGAGGCGCGATACTATTCGGCGCGCGCGCTGTGCCGTATGTTTTTGGGGCAGTCCGCCAGTGCGGCGGCCGACATGAAGGCGGCGGAGAAAATCGACCCCGGCGATGCGGGCCTGTTGCGGCTGAAAGCGGGGGAGTTGATTGCGGCGTCGTTGAAGGAAAAAGACAAGGACAAAAAGAGAAAGACGCTTTCCAGGGCGCTCGATCTTGTGAGCAGGGCGATAGGGGCGCAGCCGGACGATTACGAAAATTATTGCGTTCGCGGGATGATTCATATTATGCTCGACAACTGGGATTACGCGTTCGCTGACGCAGCCGAGGCCTTCCGGCTCAATCCGTACCACTATCGCGTGCATCACCTGCTGGGCAAGTATTACCTTAATACCGAGGAGGCGCAAAAGGCCGAGGCGTGTTACAACCAGGCGATCGCGAATTTCCCCAAACTGAAATTCGTCATCGGGGAGCGCGGCAAGTTCTACGTTCTGGTCGGCGATCTCAAGGCGGCCGAGAAGGATTTCACGGCGGCGATCGCCCTTGACGGCGAAGACGCGGAGTCATATTACAACAGGGCGCGGGTGCATCTGCTGCGCGGCAACGTGGACAAGGCGCTGCTGGATTTGGACAGCGCGCTCGCACTCATGCCCAATGACGCGCTGTTTCTGTTCGAGAGAGCGCGGCTTAATTACGAGGGCGGCGATCTGGGGGCGGCGCTGAAGGACCTGCGGGCTATCGTCGCGCTTGACGCGGCCAACTACTCGGTCTACTATATGATAGGATTGATTTACCTCCACAAGCAGGACAAGACGAAGGCTCTGGAGTATTTTCGCAAGGCCCTTGAGGTGTGCGAGGACGAAAAGTTCC
>JAUWEX010000014.1 GCA_030607235.1 Planctomycetota bacterium
GAGATCGACCACGCGAAGCACCGGGGTTCCCGCGTCGGCCATTTCGCCGGGTTCGAGTATGCGCTCGCTGATCATGCCGCTAATGGGCGGCAGCACCAGCGAGTCGGAGAGGTTTTTCTCGGTGATGGCAAGGTTGCTTCCTGCCTGCTTTTCCTGCGCTTTTGCGAGCTCCAACTCGGCCTTTGCCTCCTCAAGATCGGCTTGAACCTGCTTGAGTTGCGATTCCTGTAATTCGAGAGCGTTTTTGGTGACGGCCTTTTTCTGTTCGTAAAGACGACGGTAGCGCTTGGTGTCGATCCGCACCTTTTCCAGGTCGGCCTCGACTCTCTTTATCGTCGCCTGCTTTGCCGCGACGGCCGCCTCGTCTACGGATACCTGTTGTTGGGCGGATTCTTTGGATTTGATTAAGTTCACCTTGTCGGTCTGGAATAATTTTGTAACGCCGGTCTCGACGGAGTCGCCTTCGTCGACGAATATCTCGTCGAGTACGCCGGGGATGCGCGCGGAGACCAGGGCGGTGTTTTTGGCTTCGACGCTGCCCGACACCTCGATGCGCTCTTCAAACGTCATCTTTTTAACAGTGGTCAGAACGACCGACACCTTGCGGCCGGTATCACGCCCGTCGGAAACGGGCTTGTCTGAACGGATGACGGAGACAACGATCCATACGCTCGCCATGAGGGCCACAGCGATTGCTGCGATAATCGCTGTCTTACTTGGTTTTTTCACTGCTTGCTCCTTCGGGGGTTGATCCCATCACGGCCAATAAAGTGGCCGTTGTTACCTGAACCTGAAAATCCGCCACCAGGACGTTGGTATGGGCGGTAATGTGGCGAGTAGTCGCGTCGAGGCGCTCCGAGGTCTTGATGAACCCTTCCTGCCACTGCGCCTCGGTCTCGTCGAGCAGCGCCCGGGCGGCGACCAGTTCCTGCCGTGCGACCTTTTGCTGCTCGCGTGCCTGGTCATACTGCGAGCGCGCCTGGATGACCTCGAGCATGATTTCCATGCATCGCTGTTCCCGGTCGATGGCGGCCTGTTTTTCGCGTTCGCGGGCGGCCTTGTATTCAAAGATGTTGGCGAAGCCGTCGAACACAGAGAGAACAGCCGAGACCCCGAAGGTTCCGAGGTTGCTGTATTTGAGGTACGAGTTTGTGCTGTGGGTAAGACCGGATATTCCGAGAAGTTTGGGCAGAAACTGAACGATGGCGATTCGCGTTTCGTCCTTGCGTATCTCGATCGTGCGGTCAGCGATGTGCAGTTCGGGCCGTTGGAGCATGGCCTGCAATATCTGATCCGCCAGTTCCTGATCTTCGACCGCCAGCGGGGTTGTCGTTTTAAGGCTGATTTCGGCCACGGGTGACAATCCCATTGCCTCCAATAGTGCGGCCCGCGTTTCGCGCTGGGCGAGGGTGTTGCTGACCAGGTTGGCTTCCTGCGCCCTGACCAGCGCGCGAACCTGCTCCACCTGGCTGGGCATGGTCATGCCTTCTTCGGCCAGCGCCTCCATCTCAATTAGAAGCGCTCGCGCCTGTTTGAGCGACGACTCGATGGCCGCCTGCGATTGCTCCTGCGAGAGGCAGGCGAAGTACAGCGTCGTAACCTGGAGGCGAATCAGGTCGCGCGTCCGCCGGGCGAGGAGTTCGCTGATGTCCTCGTTTTTCTTGTAGGCGTCATAAAGAAACCACGTTTCGGGCATAAAGATCGATTGTTGGGCGCTGATCGTCGTCGTAGTGATGGAGCGGTCGGAGATGGGATTGTATCCGCTGCTGCTTTTGCTGGCCTGTTGGTGGTTGGGGGTGTTGAAGTTGAATCCTACGTCAATCTGCGGCAAAAAATTGCTGAAGGCTATTTTGCGCTCGAGGTTTGCCAGCCGCCTGTTGATGCGAGCTGTCTGGACGTCCAGGTTGTTGGCCAGCGCGATGCGGATGCAATCGTTGAGGTCCACGGATTTGCCCGGCGGGAGTTCGGCCAACGTCTTTGCCAGCAGTGCATCGGGAAACTCTTCTGTGTGCTCACGGCGCACTCGGGCGAAGTCTACGCTGCCGCAGCCGGCCAGTGCGACCGTTGCAGCCAGCACCGCTGCCAGCGCCGCGTTACAGCGTGTGCCGCGCTTGGCGGAAGGAGAAATGGTGTTTTTGCCGATCACTTGCTACCCTCTGGAATGCTTGCTGCGAAAAGCTCAAGCAGCCTTTTGTATATGTGGAAAAGGAGTTTTCTTTCTTTGGCCGTGAAGTGCTTCGCTATCCAGTTCATCTTGATATAGCGCTCGGGCAGGTATTGTTCTATGAGCGCTTTCCCGGAGGGCGTCAAGGCGATTGCAAGCATGCGCCGGTCGCATGGGTGCGGCTTGCGGACGATATGTCCGGCCTGTTCGAGAGAGTCGAGTGCGCTCGTGATCGCAGAACGGGTCAGGCCAACTTCGTCGGAAAGATACGCCGGAGTTATGGGTATATCGTCGTTATGGAAAATGGTTTCCATAATATCGATCTGCTTAGCGGTTAGTCCCAAACCGGCCAGATCGTTTTCGATGGCTTGGTCGAGTCGATGGTGGACATACGCTATCTCGAACCCGTCGCGAAGTACCTTGAGATTGATCCCACCTATCCGACTGGCATATTTCAGTATCTTGTCAATTGTGTTCCGGGTTTGCATTGACCGTGCCTCCTGTTGGTTGTTTGCTCGATTCCTTATTATACACCATCAAATTATCGGATGCAATACTTTTATGCCTTTTTTTGCGCGTTCTCGCATTCCTCCATGCCCGTCAATTTTGCCTTGTTAAATCATTCCCCGGTTGGTAAACTTTCCGATTCAATCACGCAACCGAAGAACGAATAATTAAGGAGTCTCATCGTGCGCGTAGCGATGTATTACAGCAACGACGATGTTCGTATCGAAAAAATGCCGGTCCCCAAAGTCGGGCCGGGTCAAGTGTTGGTAAAGGTAGTTGCGTCCGGTATCTGTGGCAGCGACGTGATGGAGTGGTACCGAAAGAAGCGCGCGCCGCTGGTGCTGGGCCACGAGATCGCGGGCGAGGTGGTCGAGGTCGGCGAGGGCGTCAAGACCTGCAAGGTCGGCGACCGCATATCCGCTTCGCATCACGTGCCGTGCAACATTTGCCACTACTGCACCACCGGCCACAAGACCGTTTGCGATACGCTACGCAGCACGAATTTCGAGCCGGGCGGTTTCGCGGAGCACCTCCTCATGCCCGCGCTCAACGTCGACCGCGGCATCTATCCGCTGCCCGATGAGGTCTCCTACGAAGAAGGCACCTTTACCGAGCCGCTGGCCTGCGTCCTGCGCGGTCAGCGCATGGCCTGGCTCAAGCCCGGCCAGAGCGTTCTGGTTGTCGGCAGCGGCATCTCCGGCATCCTCCAGATCGCCGCGGCCCGCGCACAGGGCGCCGGGCGCATCGTGGCGACCGACGTTTCGGAGTACCGGCTTGAGGCCGCGAAGAAATTCGGCGCCGACGAGGCGATTCATTCCAAAGATTTTACGCCCGAACTTCTCAAAGAACTCAACGGCGGCCTGCTCGCCGACCAGGTGTTTCTCTGCACCGGCGCAGACGCGGGTATCGACCAGGGGCTGCGCTCGGTCGAGCGCGGTGGAACGGTGCTGTTCTTCGCGGCGGCGCGCGAGAACTCCGGCATAGCACTGAGCATAAACGAAATTTTCTGGCGACGCGAGATTACGCTGACCTCGTCCTATGCGGGCAACCGTGCCGATCACCTGCAGGCGTTGGCGCTCATCCGCGCCGGCCAGATACCGGTGAAAGATATGATAACGCACAGACTTCCGCTTGACCGGATCGGCGAGGGCTTCCGCCTGACCGCCAAGGCCGACAAATCCATCAAAGTTGTCATCGAACCTAACAAATAGATTTTCAGGAGTACGCTATGAACTGGGGTATGCAAAACAGGATGTCGCGGATTTTCCAGCCGCACGACGGACGCACGACGATGCTGGCCGTGGATCACGGCTACTTTCTCGGCCCGACTTCGGGGCTTGAAGACATGAAGACCAGTATCGATCCGCTGGTGCAGTACGCCGATTGCCTGATGGTTACGCGCGGCGCGCTGCGTTGCTCGATTAGCCCGGATCATAACGTGCCGGTGATGCTGCGCGTTTCCGGCGGATCGAGCGTGCTCAAGGACCTCTCTGACGAGGAAATCTACAATTCGCTGGAAGACGCCATCCGCATCAACGCCACCGGCGTCGCCGTTTCGATCTTCATCGGCTCCGCCAACGAGCGCCAGACCGTTACCAACCTTACGAAAATGATCAACGAGGGCGAGCGCTACGGCATTCCCGTGCTGGCCGTAACCGCGGTGGGCAAGGACATGGTGCGCGACGAGCGTTACTTCTCGCTGTGCTCGCGCATGGCCGCCGAACTCGGCGCGCGCATCGTCAAAACCTACTATTGCGACGGCTTCGCCGACCTTATCAAGAAGGTTCCCGTGCCGGTGGTCGTGGCGGGCGGCAAGAAGATTCCCGAAAAGGACGCGCTGCAACTCGCGTACAACTGCGTCAGCGACGGCGCGGCGGGCGTCGACATGGGCCGCAACATCTTCCAGTCCGAGTGTCCTTCGGCGATGATCCAGGCCGTGCGCCACATCATCCACGACAACGCCACCGTCGACAAGGCGTGGGAGATGTTCAACACGCTCAAGAGCGAGATGGCGAAAAAGTAATTCGCCTTCGTGCACAATAATCTGCACGCAAATAAAAAGGAGAGGCATCGCGCCTCTCCTTGTTTCGTGTCGTTATTTTTACAGGAGTGATTTCGCGGCGGCGGCGATGTGGTGGGGCTGGAGGCCGTATTTCTCCAGCAACTCGTCTGGCGTGCCGGATTCGCCGAAGGTGTCGCGTGTGCCGACGCGCTTCATCGAGCAGGGCGCGTTCTCGGCGAGGACCTCCGCGACCGCTCCGCCCAGACCGCCTATGATGCTGTGCTCTTCGGCGGTAACGATTTTGCCGATTTCCTTGGACGCCGCGATAATCGTATCGGCGTCGATGGGCTTGATGGTGGACATGTTGATTACGCGTGCTTCGATTCCCTCGGCGGCGAGAATTTCGGTGGCCTCCATCGCCTTGCCGACCATGACGCCGCAGGCGATGATGGCGATGTCCTTGCCTTCTCTGGGAACGCTGGCCTTGCCGAAGACGAACTTGTAGTCCTGCGCGTGGATGCGCGGGGTCTTGGAGCGGCCCAGGCGCACGTAGGTCGGGCCGTTGCGGTCGGCGGCGAGAAATTCGATCACGCCGACGGTTTCGATGTCGTCCGCCGGGACGATTATGCGCATGTTGGGCAGGACGCGGAACGCGGCGATGTCTTCGAGCGCCTGTGCGCTGGCCCCGTCCTCGCCGACGCTGATGCCGGTGTGGGTCAGGCAGAGGTTGACGTTGATCTCGGCGCGGCACAGCAGGTTGCGCACCTGCTCCCAGGCGCGGCTGGCGAATATCGCGAAACTGCTGGCGAAGGGAACCTTGCCCGCGGAGGCAAGTCCCGCGGCGGTGGCTATCATGTCCTGCTCGGCGATTCCCATCTGGAAGAACCGCTCGGGGAATTTCTTTGCGAACCAGATTGTGCGCGTGGATTCCGAGAGGTCGGCGTCGAGTGCGACGATCTCGGGATATCTCTCGCCCATGCGTTCGAGTGTTTTGCCGTATGCGTCTCTTGTCGCTGCCGTTTCAGGCATCGTTTTCTCCTCAATTATTATTTCAGGACTTCCTTGAGTTCTTCTCTGGCCTTTTCCATCTCGTCGGGCTTGAGGCAGCGGCCGTGGAAGCCGGCCTGATTTTCCATGAAGGACACGCCTTTGCCTTTGAGCGTGTCGGCGATGATGATCGTGGGTTTGCCCTTGGTGGTGCGGGCCGAATCGAGGGCCTTGAAGATCGCCTCGAAATCGTGGCCGTCGATGCGTATGACGTGCCAGCCGAACGCGGCCCATTTTTCGTCGATAGGCTCAAGCCCCTTGATGTCTTTGTTGAAGCCGTCAATCTGGAGTTTGTTGTAGTCGAGGATGGCGCAGACGTTGTCGAGTTTGCGGTGCGGCGCGGTCATGGCCGCTTCCCATATCTGGCCTTCCTGCACCTCGCCGTCGCCGAGCATGACGTAGGTGCGGTAATCTTTTTTGTCGAGCCGCGCTGCCAGCGCGACGCCGTTGGCGAAGCTCAGTCCCATCCCCAGCGAACCCGCGGAGAAGTCCACGCCCGGTGTTTTGAGCATATCGGTGTGGCCCTGCAGGAACGAGCCGAGTTTGCGCAGGTTTTTCAATTCCTTCACCGCGAAGTAGCCCGCGCGCGCCAGCGCCGCGTACAGCACCGGGCAGGCGTGGCCTTTGGAGAGGACGAACCTGTCGCGGTCGGGCCAGTGTGGCTCGTCGGGGCGATGGTTCATCTCGCTCCAGTACAGCGCAACGATCACCTCGACCGCCGACATCGATCCGCCCGGGTGGCCCGAGCCTGCGGCGAAGGTGGATTCAAGGATGTCGATGCGGATTTGGCGAGCGATTTCTTTCAAACGTGAAATGTCAGTGGTTTTTTCCACCGCTTCCCCCCTGATAATTGCTGATTCGTGTGATTCACTTTTTAGGGCCGGGAGTATAACAGAGGCGCCGGGCGAATTCAACTTTTTTTGGTCTTCTGGCGTCTGCTGAAACGGCGAGGGATAATTGCGGTTTTTTTCAGTGGGGCGGCGGTTTTTTCTTGAGAGTTTCGGGCAAATCGGTAACATGAGCGGTTTGGGCACGGATTTTTAAGGAGAAAGATAATGCCACAATATGAAAATGGGCTTTATGCCGAGATTCAGACATCGCGGGGCAAGATCGTAATGAGCCTCGAATTCGAGAAGGCGCCGAAAACCGTCGCAAACTTCGTCGGCCTCGCCGAAGGCGCCCGGACCGGCAAGCCGTATTACGATGGCCTGATTTTTCACCGCGTTATTCCCAACTTTATGATTCAGACGGGCTGTCCGTTCGGCACGGGCACCGGCGGGCCGGGCTACGAGTTCGAAGACGAGTTTCATCCCGCTTTGAAACACGACAAAGCAGGCGTGGCTTCGATGGCCAACGCCGGGCCGAACACCAACGGCAGCCAGTTTTTCATCACTCACCAGTCCACTGATTGGCTGGACGGAAAACACTCCGTCTTCGGCCACGTCGTTGAGGGACAGGATGTGGTCAATTCTATTCAGCAGGGCGACGCGATCGAGAAGATCGCTATCGTGCGCGTGGGCGAGAAGGCCGAGGCCTTCAAGACCGAATAACCGGAGGATTTTCGTGATGGAATTATCTGTCAAGCCGTTCGTTGCGGCGCTGGCGGTGATGCTGACGCTGATCGCCGGAGGTTGCGGTGGTGGCAAGCCTATTTCCGAAAGGGAATTTTCCTTTCCGCAGCCCGACCGCAGCAAATACGCCGATGGCCTTTACGCCGAGTTTTATACCAACAAGGGCGTGATTGTCTGCAAGTTGGAATTTGAAAAGGCCCCGTTGACCGTAACGAATTTCGTCGGCCTCGCCGAGGGAACTAAGGATTCCAACAAGCGCGGAAAGCCGTTTTATGATGGCATGATTTTCCACCGCGTCATGCCTAATTTTATGATTCAAGGTGGTTGTCCCGAAGGCAGGGGAAGTGGAGGTCCGGGTTATGGATTTCACGATGAACTTAATCCTGATTTGAGACATAGCGGGCCGGGCATTCTCTCAATGGCCAATTCCGGTGTAGACACCAATGGCAGTCAGTTTTTCATAACGCACAAGGCAACTTCGCATCTGGATAACAAGCACTCAGTTTTCGGTCATGTTACGATAGGCATGGATGTTGTCAATCGGATTGTCAAGGGTGATGTAATCGAGAAGGTGGAAATCGTCCGAAAGGGCGCGAAGGCCCAGGCCTTCAAGGTCGATCAGGCCTCTTTTGTGCGCCTTGAAAAGGATTTGGTGGAAAGGTGCAGAAGGGAGATCCTGAGTCGTAACGGTTTATATGCTAAGATAGACACTACACAGGGGCTGATAATTTGCAGACTCGAATTTGAAAAAGCTCCGTTGACGGTAACCAACTTTGTCGGCCTCGCCGAGGGTACGATAAAGTCGAACAAAAACGGCAAGCCGTTTTACGACGACATGCCTTTTTACAAGGTCATAGACGGCGTGGCGATTATGAGTGGCTGTCCGGATGGTACCGGAAAAGGAGGGCCGGGATATACCTTTGGGGATGAGCGCCATCCTGAATTACGGCATTGGGGACCAGGGGTTCTAATGACGCAAAACGATGCTCCCAATAAAAACGGCAGCCGATTTTGGATAGTGCGCGATATTAACGAAGAGAACAAAAGATACTTTGAGAGATACCCCGTATTTGGTTGTGTTGAAATTGGAATGTGGTCATTTTACAAGATCAGAAAAACCGACAAGATCAAGAAGGTTACCATCGTCCGCGTCGGCGAAAAAGCCCTGGCCTTCAAGGCCGACCAGGCATCCTTCGACGAACTTGCGAAACGAGCCAAAGAGAAGCAGGGTAGATAACGGGGCAAACAACACGATTATGAACGAAAAACACCTCCTCAAGATCGCCGAAGAACTCGGCGTAAAACTCAAACAAATCGTCGATACCGCTGATTTGCTGGGCGAGGGCGCGACCGTGCCCTTCATCGCTCGCTATCGCAAGGAGACCACCGGTTCGCTGGACGAGGTCGCCATTACCGCGATACGCGACCGCCTGGCGCAGTTGGAGGAACTCGACAAGCGCCGCGAGGCGATTCTCAAATCGCTCGAAGAACGCGAACTCCTGACCGACGAACTCGGCGAAAAAATCGCCCGGGCTGAAACTCTTGCCGAACTCGAAGACATCTACCTGCCGTTCCGGCCCAAACGTCGCACACGCGCGACGGTGGCCAGGGAGAAGGGTCTCGAGCCTCTGGCCGATGCGATCTTCGCCGCGCAGGCCGATACCGCGTTCGATCCTGTCGCGGCCGCCGCGGATTACGTCGACGCGGAGAAGGGCGTTGAATCCGCCGAGGACGCGCTTCAGGGCGCGCGCGATATCATCGCCGAGCGAGTCAACGAGGACCAGGCCGCCCGCGAAAAGATACGCGCCCTGTTTGCCTCAAAGGGCGAGGTTGTCTCGAAGGTCGTTAAGGGCAAGGAAGAGGAAGGCGCGAAGTTCAAGGATTATTTCGAGTGGAGTGAGTCGGTGGCGAGCGTGCCTTCGCACCGGATGCTCGCGATGCGGCGCGGCGAAAACGAGCAGGCGTTGACGCTGCGGATTTTGCCGCCGGAAGAGGGAGCGGTCGCGATTCTCGAGGGACTGTTCGTAACCGGCCGGACCGCCGCCGCTGAACAGGTCAGGCTGGCGGTGCATGACTGCTACAAGCGGCTGTTGTCGCTGTCGATGGAGACCGAAATTCGGATGGAATCCAAGAAGCGCGCCGACGAAGAGGCGATTCGCGTCTTTGGGCAGAACCTGCGCGAGTTGTTGCTGGCTCCGCCTTTGGGCCGGAAGGTCGTGATGGCCGTCGACCCGGGTTTCAGGACCGGTTGCAAGGTGGTCTGTCTCGATCCGCAGAGCAAACTGCTGCACCACGATGTGATCTTCCCGAACCAGTCCGAAAAGCGCAACGAAGAAGCGGCGCTCACGGTCAAGGCGTATTGCGAGAAATTCAAAATCGAGGCCATCGCCATCGGCAACGGCACCGCCGGCCGCGAGACGGAATCGTTCGTGCGCGGGCTGGGTCTGCCGTCGGCGATACAGGTGTTAATGGTCAACGAAAGCGGCGCGTCGATTTATTCCGCCTCCGAAGTCGCGCGCGAAGAGTTCCCCGACCACGACGTAACCGTTCGCGGTGCGGTTTCCATCGGTCGGCGGCTGATGGATCCGCTGGCGGAACTCGTCAAGATCGACCCGAAGTCAATCGGCGTGGGCCAGTACCAGCACGACGTGGATCAGGCGATGCTCAAGCACTCGCTCGACGACGGCGTGATGTCGTGCGTCAACAGCGTCGGCGTCGAGGTCAACACCGCCAGCAAGCAGTTGCTGACCTACGTGTCGGGGCTGGGGCCGCAGTTGGCGGCCAACGTCGTGGCGCATCGCGATGAGAACGGCCCGTTCAAATCCCGCACAGCGCTCAAGAAGGTCAAGCGGCTCGGCCCGAAGGCGTTTGAACAGGCGGGGGGTTTTTTGCGGGTTCGTGACGCGAAAAACCCGCTCGACAAGAGCGCGGTGCATCCCGAGTCGTATCACATCGTCGATAAAATGGCGGCCGATTTGGGCTGCACGGTCGACGACTTGATGAACGATGAGACGCTGCGAAAGCGAATCGACTTGCAGAAATACGTCGACGAGAAAATCGGCCTGCCGACGCTGAACGATATCATGGATGAACTCGCAAAGCCGGGCCGCGACCCGCGCAAAAAATTTGAGGCCTTCAAATTCACCGACGGTGTGGAAAAAATCGGCGACCTGGAGGTCGGCATGAAACTGCCCGGCATCGTAACCAACGTTACGGCCTTTGGCGCGTTCGTCGACATCGGCGTACACCAGGACGGTTTGGTTCACGTGAGCCAGATGGCCGATCGTTTCGTCAAAGACCCCGCCGAGGTCGTCAAGGTGCAACAGAAGGTGGATGTTACGGTCCTGGAGATCGACACTGCGCGAAATCGCATCGCGCTGTCGATGAAGAGCGGCGCGGCCGCTCCAGGCAAATCCGGCGCGAAGAAATCCGGCGCGAAGTCCGGCGGCGGGGGGCGCAAGCCTTCCGGCGGAAAGAAACCCCGGAACGTAGCGGGCGACAACCGGCCCAAAAAACCGAACTGGTTCGAGCAGGCGAAGCAGCGCAAATAGATTCGCCGCGCATCATAACCCCTTGACACCGTTTCGGTTCTTTGTATAATGGCCCGCTTGATTATTGCCTCGCGGGGATAGTCTGCGAGTTGTGCGGGATCGGAAGCAGGGGGGCTTGTGGAAAACGAAAAAGATACTTCGCCGTTGTTCGACCTGATCAAGTCCGGCAAGGACGAGAAAAAGACCGAAAGCGACGGCGTAACCGATTTCGGCGCGCAGCCCGTCGATACGGCGGAAGAGCCTGCGATTCCGGCTCCCGAGGTCGTCGGCGACGGGCCACAGACGCGGATGCAGTCGATGCTGGGCGCGCGCAACAAGGGCCTGACGATGAGGTACGATACGGCGATGCTGATTTTGCTCGCGCTGGTCGGTCTCGTCGTAATCGCTTATCTCTGGGGCCATTACGCCGGAAGGCGGCTGGGTTTGATCGAGGGCCGGAGCATTGCGGTCGAGGCCCGCGAGCCTTCGGGCGGTGAAAATGCGAACGACGGCGCGTCGGGCGAGTCGGGTTTGCAAATTCCCGCCGACGACGGCGCGATCGAACGGCCTTATTACATGTTGCAGATATACGAAGCCGGGCCTTCTAATCGCGTGAAATGCGAAGAGATAAAAAGGGAGATCGAAGGGAAATTCTTCGTCGAGATATTGGAGTCCAGGCAGGGCGGCGGAAACTGGCGTCTTTTGGTCGGCCGCTTCAAGGACAAAAACAGCGAGCAGGCAAAACGCTTCAAGGCGTATTTCGAGAAGAAGTACCCCGAGTGTCTGTTTATAAAAAGAACACCGTGACGAGGCATTATTGAAAGTAAGTTCCGAATGCGTGCCCTGCCTGATGCGGCAGGTTTTGAGTACGGCCCGGATCGCCGGCAGGGACGAAGACGCCCGCCGCGCGATGATGATAGAGGGCCTCAAGGCGATGGCATGCCTTGATCTTGACCGCAGCCCCGGTGAAGTGTGCTTCGATATGCTGACGCCTGTCTACGCGATGCTTGGCGAGAGCGATCCGTATCGCGAGGTAAAGGCCCGGCAGAATAAACTGGCGATGTCGTGCCTCGAAGCGCTGGAGGACAGGGTCGACGCGGCGGACGATCCGATGCTGTTCGCGCTGAAACTCGCGGCGGCGGGCAACGTCGTCGACAGCGGCATTCGTGGCGGGTTCGATCTCGACGCGACGCTGAAGCGTGTGCTCGAGCGGCCGTTTGCGGTAAACGATTACGATAAGTTTTGCGAAAAACTCGCCGCGGCCAACAACGTGATGTACATCGTCGACAACGCCGGTGAGATCGTGTTCGACCGGCTGGTGCTGGAGCGAATACGGGGCGTCGAACTGACCTGCGTCGTGCGTTACAGCCCGATGCTCAACGACGCGATGCTCGAAGATGCCCAAATGCTTGGGCTGGACAAGATCGCCCGGATTATCGATCCCGGCATAGGCACGCTGGGGATACC
>JAUWEX010000047.1 GCA_030607235.1 Planctomycetota bacterium
CCAGTTAATTATATGTTAACATCGCGTTTCGCCAACAGGGAGAATTCCTCTTATAGAAACCTGCCGGATGAAACTTTTCAAAATAATCACCCTCGGCTGCAAGGTGAATCAGTACGAAAGCGACTGGATGCGCGCCGTTTGCCTGCACGCGGGCTACACTCCCGCCGGCAAAAAAGAACGCGCCGACCTTATCGTGCTCAACTCCTGTGCGGTTACGTCCGTCGCCAGCGCGAAATCGCGCCGTGCGCTTCGGCAGGCCCTGAAATCCAACCACGAAGTAAAGGTCATCGCCACCGGCTGCGCGGTCAAAGCCGCGCCACAGTCCTTCGCCGCGATCGACGACACAATCGTGCTCCTGCCAGAGTCCGGCAAGCAAGGTTTCCCCGCGCTCATCGGAGTCGAGGTCCCTGACGGTCTATTCGCCGTGCAGACCCGCACGCGCGCGTTTCTCAAGATACAGGACGGCTGCAACCAGTACTGCGCCTACTGCATCGTCGCTCACATGCGGCCCAAACTCTGGAGCAAGCCCGCTAATGAGGCGCTGGCCGAGACAGAGCACTTCGTCGCGCTCGGCCACCGCGAAATAGTGCTGACCGGAGTGCGACTGGGGCTTTACGATGGTGGCGGGGTGAATCTGGCGGGGTTGATCGAAATGCTTGCGACGCGCACGGCGGTCGCGCGGATACGCCTGAGTTCGATCGAGATTATCGGGGTTACCGACGAGTTGCTCGCCGTAGCGCAGGGCCGAAAATTCTGCCGACACCTGCACGTTCCGCTGCAAAGCGGTGATGACGCAATCCTCAAGGCGATGAACCGGCCCTACACCGCATCACAATTTCTTGAACGCATCGCCGCGATCCGGCACGCGCTCCCCGGAGTCGCGATAACGACCGACGTGATCGTGGGCTTCCCGGGCGAGACGGAAGAAAATTTCGAGAACACGCTGCACGTCTGCCGCGAAGCGGGCTTTTCAAAGATCCACATCTTCCCCTTC
The DNA here is from genome assembly GCA_030607235.1 of Planctomycetota bacterium. Taxonomy (GTDB): domain Bacteria; phylum Planctomycetota; class B129-G9; order B129-G9; family B129-G9; genus JAUWEX01. The sequence continues at coordinate 995 of JAUWEX010000047.1, forward strand.
AGCCCGCGCACCGGCACGAAGGCCGCGGTGATGAAAAATCGCCCGGACGGCAGGGTCGTCGAGAAACGGCTGGAGAGGCTGCGGCTGCTCGAAGAGGAGATGGCCGCTCGGTTCAGGCAAAACCTCGTCGGCAAGGTCTCGGAGGTCCTCGTCGAAAAAAAAATCGACCGCCAGACAGGACTTCCGTGTGGTACAAGCCAGGAATATGTTAAGATATATTTTGAGAGGGGCTGGCCGAAGGTCGGTGAGATCGTCGGGGCGAAAATTCTTCGCGCCAACGCGCTCAACGCCTTCGCCGAAATCGTTTCGGACTGAATTCGATAATTGTTAATTAACAAACATCCTGCGAGACAAATATGGGAATTGAAAAAGAAATCTGGGCCGAGATCAAGGCCGCAAAGCGGATTCTGATTACCGCGCACGAGCGCGTGGACGGCGACGGTATCGGCTCGGAACTCGCGCTGAGACAGATGGCGCTGGAGGCCGGAGTCGAGGTCGAAATCGTCAACGACGGCGAGGTTCCGGCGACGTATCGCTTCCTGCCGGGAGTCGAGACGGTGCGCGTGGCCGCCGGGGGACTCGAAAAACCGGTTGACCTGGTCGTTTCGCTCGACAGCGCAACCCGCCAGCGACTGCGCAGCGTAAACGACATTATCCAGCCCGAAGTCAGGATCGTCAACATTGACCATCACATCTCGAACACGAATTTCGGCGACCTGAACTGGGTCGACGGCGAGGCGAGTTCGACGGGGGAGATGCTTTTCGCCTTTGCGCGCGCCAACGACCTGAACCTCTCGCCCGAAATCGCCACCTGCCTCTATGCCGCTATCATCACCGATACTGGCCGGTTCTGCTATTCAAACACACAGCCCAAAACGCACCGCGTAATCGCCGAACTGATCGAAGCGGGCGCGCGACCGTCGGAAATTTCGCGTAGAATATACCGCGAGGAGCGCCTGAACGTGCTCAACCTGAAGCGGCTCGCAACGGCGACGCTGGATTTCAGGCTCAACGGGGCGATAGCGTGGATGGACGTTACCGCGGATATGCACCGGCAGACCGAGACCGATTATCTGGATACGCAGGACTTCGTAGATATCCCGAAATCGATCAAAGGCGCGAAGGTGGGGCTGCTGTTCCGCGAAATCGCCGGCGACGGGCGGATTCGCGTAAGTCTGCGCAGCGAGGGGCACGTGGACGTGAACAGGATCGCCGAAAAGTTCGGCGGCGGCGGGCACATACGGGCCGCGGGCTGCACCGTAGAGGGCACGCTGGCGGAGGCGCACGAAAAAGTGCTGGCGGAGGTTGTCAAAGCGATGGAGTCGCAATGAAAGAAGCAGCAAAGAAAAAATACGCGGCGGCGGAACGCGCAAAGATGGAGCAGGCGTTCGGCGTAGACGGTCTTTACGTAACAAAATCCGCCGACGGCGGGGCGGTGGACGATGCGAAAGAGGTTCTGGAGCGGATCGCGGAGGAGGTCCGCGCGTGCAAGAAATGCGTTTTGTACGAAAAGGCTAACAAGGCCGTGCCCGGCGCGGGAAATCCGCGGGCCGAACTGGTATTCGTGGGCGAAGGCCCGGGCGCAGACGAGGACCGGCAGGGCATTCCGTTCGTCGGCAGGGCCGGCAAATTGCTGGACAAGATTATCGCGGCGATGGGGATGATGCGCGCGGAGGTTTTCATCGCCAACATCGTAAAGCATCGTCCGCCGGGCAACCGGATTCCGGCAAAGGAGGAGATCGCGGCGTGCCAGCCGTTTTTATGGGAGCAACTCGCCGCAATAGGTCCGAAGGTGATCTGCACGCTGGGCGCGCCCGCTTCGCAGACGCTTTTGGAGACCGAGGAGACCATCGGCAGACTTCGCGGCAAGTTTCACCGCCTGCCCGAAATCCCGGATATTATGGTGATGCCGACGTACCATCCGGCGTACCTGCTGCGCAATCCGGCGGAGAAAAAAAAGGTGTGGGAGGACATGCAGAAGATACTGGAATTCCTCGGCAAGCCGCTGCCGAAGCGCTGACGAAAAACGCCGCACGCACGCTTTTAAGCAATTTGTAATCATTTGCACAATTAGGACTTGTGTTTGTTTTTCTGATTCAGGGAGTAGTTAGGAAAAAAGGAGTATCCAGTGACCGAGGCAACCTGTCCCAACTGCAAAAAGCAGTATAAAGTCGATTCGATCTATATCGGGCGACACGCGGAGTGCCCGCAATGCAAACACGTATTTGTTATTCCGGCGGCATCACACCAGAAGCCGGGGTTTTCGGGCAATCCTTACGCGAAGCCTTCTGATTTGCGCTCACCGCAGACTCAGCAATATCCCACGCAGGCTTATCCGTCTTCGCCTTCATCGTCGTCTTTTTACGCGGCGCCGAAAGCGAAAAACCGCGAGAAGGGCGGGGCGCGCGTACGCAGGCTGGTCTGCGCCTTGCTTTTGCTCGGGTGTGTCGCCGGTCTGGGGCTTCTGAATTCCGGCCTCGTGGCCGACACTTATTTGCATCTGACGGGAAATAGCGGTATCGAAACGGCAAAAATTTTTCCTGCGGACACGACCACGATATATTACAACATGCCCAGCATAAAAAAGGCAGGCTATGGGGCGAATATCATTTACGAAAAACTCAAAGAAGTTCTCGACGACGACATCATCAGCGACAAAGACGTGTTTCGGGAAATCAGCAAGATGACCGAGGAGAAGATCGGTAAAACGGTAGAGAGCGTAGAAGATATGGATGAACTGGGGTTGTTGAACGCAGGGATTTCTGTCGGAATAATAAAAGACGGCGATACAAGCATAACGGTTGGAATAACAACCAGCGACAAGGCTGACCTTCTTGCGGAAATGTCTTATAAAAAGACGAAGGAGGATTTTGAGCAATTGCTGATTGTCAAAGACCTCGACACGGCACTGGTCGAGACGACCATATCGCACCAAGACACCGAGATCAGAATTCTACGCATGGAAAACGACAATGCGAAGTCCATGCTGTATTATGTTTCCTGTGTCGTAGAAAATCACCATATCGAATACCAGGATTCTTTTGATGACGAGGAAGACGCAGTCCGGTTGATGAAAGATATGCTCGATTGCTGGAATGATGAGGGGGATTCTCTGGCCGAATTAGACGACTTCCAAAAGGCCGTCGAACGGCTTTCGTCGGACCGTCTTGCGTCCGTTTTTGTAAACCTGCCCTTAATCATCAAACCCGACAAAGACAACGAAGACAGCGAGATGGCAAAACATCTCAAGAAATCGATCGGCTGCTTTTCGGCGGAATTCCTGATAAACGGCGACGGCATCAGTTTATCCGCCCATTTGCGCCTGCCGGAAGATTCGATGTGGCGCGACTCATTTACCCCCGACAGATTCGAACCGGAGCGCTTCATGCCTGAGGACGGATTTCTGGGTTTCGAAGAGATGAATCTGGACATAGGCGGCGTGATAAAGATTATAAAAACCTGCATAGAGAGTAACAGCGCCGAAGGGAAAGCGAATTTCGAAAAGTTCAGAGAAGAATGTAAAAAGAATCTGAAGATTGATATCTGCACGGATTTGGAAGAGATGTTCACGGGTAAATTTTCTCACGCAACATATGATTATCCCGTCAGTCCGGATATCTCCATTAGTTCTATAGCGATATTTGAAGTGAAAGGGCCCGAAGAATTATGGGCATATAGCGATATCATCATCAAGCACGGAAAGACCAAAGGTACAATAATCAAGAAGATAAAAATCGAGGGCTACAACGCACTGGCGATACTGCTCAACCACAATCCGGGATTCTCGTCGCCCATCGGCCCCAGAGAAGCAAGAAGACCGGACGGCAGAGCAACGGTGTCGTATGCGCAATACGAGAGAGAAGGAGAGGACGATGAAGAAGACATCTCCGAATATGCAGGTATGATCGTGTATGCGGTAATCGTCGATGACGCTCTGTTGCTTTCGTGTTCTCGGTCGCTGCTGAATAATGCCATCAAAGTTTACCAGGACAAAGAAGGCGCGGTAGCCCAGTGCAGCGATATAGCAAACAGGATCCCCGACGAATGCGTTTATTTCTCTCACATGAAAATAAGCGAAATTTATGATATAGGGGAACCGTTTTTCAAAAAAATTGCTCAAAACGATCCATACAGATACGAGGCCGGGGAGAGGGATCTCGGCGAGATATTTTCCATCGTTGGAAAAGTCGTTTCGCTATTCGAGTCCAGCACGGCCGAAGGCCAAATCGACGAATACGGATTTTCGTATGACATATGGATCGATTTCAAAGACAAACCAAGTCTCCTCTCCTACAAGGCAGCGGGGACTTGCGCACTACTCGCAGGAGTCGCGGTGTTTCTCGCCGGCATAGTATGGCCGGGCAGGAAGAAAAAAATTCCGCGGCCCTCATCGATTCCCGGCACGCTTCCTTTCGGTACTCCTGACAAAATGGACACGGACGCGGCGTTTAGACCTTCGCCGCCGCCGCCACCGACGGGAACCAACGGCGCCGTTTAGCGCCAAATCGCGCTTTAGAAAGAGGTCGCACAGGAAATCACTGTTGACAGAAAGTTTTGTTTTGCTATATTTTGTGGTGGGAGAGGCACGCATACTCATCCATAACTTATTTCCGCTCACGGGGTAGATTAATGGCTGTACAGACGGCGTGGGGAATCGATATCGGTGAATCTTCGATCAAAGCGATCAAACTCGCCAAGGTCAGAGAGTTCGCCGAAATAGTTGATATTGACGTGATACCTCTGCAAGGCGGCAGCGCGCAAGAGGGCGAAGAAAATATCGACAAGGAAGTTCATCTCGCAACGGCCCTTCAGGAGTTCTCGCGCAGGCACGACCCGACAGGCTCTGCGATAGTGGCGTCGCTGCCGGGCAAGATAACCCTGAGCAAACCGGCAACCCTCCCACCGGTCGAAGAGAGCAAACTCGCCGATCTGGTACGCCTCGAAGTCCAGCAACAGATACCGTTTCCCATCGACGAGATAGTGTGGGACTATTTCCGCTGCAACGAAGAGACGGTCCCCGGACAGGAGGTCGAGATCAACCTCGTGGCAATCCGCAAGGAGATCGTCGAGGAATATCTCGAACGCTTCGAGCAGGCGGATATCCCCATAAGCGCGTTGCAGTCGGCGCCGATCGCACTGTTCAACCTCGCCAAATACGAAACGGCACCGGAGGGGAATTCGGTCATCATCGACGTCGGCGCGGAGAACACGTATCTCATCATTATAAACAGGGACCGGTTCTGGCTGCGTACCCTCAACATCGCCGGACGTAACATTACGGCGGCACTCTCGGAAAAATTCGAGATTCCGTTCGACGAAGCCGAGATGCTCAAAATAAACGCCAGCACCTCCAAGCACTCCACCAAGATATTCAGCGTGGTCAAGCCCGTTTTACACGAGTTGGTCGGCGAGATTCACCGCACGATAGGTTTCTACAAATCCACGTCAAAGGACATGTCGTTCGACCGCATCGTCTTCATGGGCAACACCACGAAACTGGCCGGGTTCGAGAAATTTTTCGGCGAGAACCTCCCATACAAGATTCAGACGATGGAGGGGCTGGCCAACGTGCGGGTATCGCGCGCGATAAACGTAAAGGCCCTCAAGGCCCATCTGCCGGGGCTCGGCGTGGCGATGGGGCTGGCGCTGCAGGGACTGGGCTTGAGCCGTTGCAAGGTCAACCTGGTGCCCGAGGAAATGAGGGCCGAGACCTCGTCTTCGAACATGGCTATGATGATCGGATCGGTGTGTACACTGCTGTTGACGATCGTGCTGGGATTCGTTTCGGCGGGACTGGCGCTTGGCGCGAGCAAAACGAAGGCCGGGTTGCTTGACGCCGAAAACGTGCCTCCGGGGATCGAACAGGTGATGGCATGGCAGTCGGAACTGCAACGCATAGAAAGGAAAATCAGCGCCGCCGAAAAAAACCTCAAGGAAAAGACCGACAATCATCGCAATGCGCAGATAATGCCTAATTTGATATTTTCAGAAATCAACAAGGCACTGCTCGGAAAGTGCGAAATCAAGCCGTTGGAAACGCGGGACGGATACGATTACTATCTGGAGTCCAACGGCACCGATATTGCGTTGCGCCACATCGTTATCAATTATTATGAAGTCGAAAGAAAAGAAGAGCGAGTTCGCATTCGCGGCAAGACCAAAACCGTAGTAACCGTGATTCCGGCACACTACCGGGTTTTTATCGTCGGAATCGTGGAATTCCAGAAAGACCAGATCGAAACGGAAAAACATATCAAAGCGAATTTCATCGACAAACTGGTCAAAAGCCCGTTGACGTTCAAGAAGTTCGAGAACCCCTGCACGACTTTCACCCACATGAACTTCAGGACCCAAAAAAATAATT
>JAUWEX010000392.1 GCA_030607235.1 Planctomycetota bacterium
ACACACGGATTTCCGAGGGAGAAGATCAGTTGAAACAGCAGAAACATCATGCCAACGAATATCGGCAGACCGAGGACTTTGTTAATCAACACCGACTCGATCTTGTCGGATGCGGTATGGCGCACCTCGACCGAACTCACCAGCGCCTCCTGGCACGCGCCGGATATAAACCCGTAGCGGCGATCGGCGATGATGATCTCAGGCTGGTCGCCGCAGACAGTTTTGATGTGCTTTGAGCAACCCTCGACTTCGGCCATAATCTCGTCGTAGTTGTCCACATCCGCCTTAACCTCGGCGCGAACCTCCGAGTCGTTCTCGAGTAATTTCAGCGCGACCCAGCGCGGCCTGTACTTCGCAACCAGTTTTTTACTCGGCTCCAGGAGCGCGATGATTTTTCTGACGGCCTCCTCGATGTCGCGGCCGTATTTCACCTCCGCCGGCCTCGGGGCCTTGCCCGAGCGCGCAATCGCAATCGCCTCGTCAAGCAATCGCTCAATCCCTTCCCCTTTATGCCCGATCGTCGGCACTATCGGCACGTCGAGCAGATCGGAAAGCATCCTAATATCCACGTCGTAGCCGCGGCTTTTGGCCAGGTCGCTCATGTTGAAGGCAAAGACCACAGGCACGCCCAGTTCGATAAACTGCGTCGCGAGATAGAGATTGCGCTCGAGGTTGGACATGTCGATAATGTCGATAAGGACGTCGGGCTTTTCGTTGATAATGTAGTTCCGCGCAACCACCTCATCAAGGGAATAGGCCGTAAGGCTGTAAGTGCCGGGCAGGTCGATGATGTCGAGTGCGACGCCCTTGTGCGAACGAAAGCCGACTTTGGTCTCGACCGTTACGCCGGGGTAATTGCCGACGTGTTGGCGCTCGCCGGTGATTTTGTTGAAGATCGTGGTCTTGCCTGCGTTGGGGTTGCCCGCCAACGCAACGGTTATTCTCTCTTTGTTGTCCATACGCCCCCTGATTAGCCAGGCCTAACTTTGTACGATTAGGCAAACAATGCGAATAAAAAATTTTACCCTTCTACCATGATTTTTTGCGCCATCCCCCTGCCCAGAATGACCCGCGAGCCCCTAATCGCCACGACAAACGGCCCGAATCGGTCGTTAGTCAAAACGTGCAGAATACAACCGGGCATGATGCTCATGTTGGCGAGGCGCTGTTTCAGTTCGCGGCCCGCGTCTATCATTGCCAGTTTCACATCAGTGCCCGCCGGGACGCCCGTCAGCGGCATGAGAGACTTTTTCGATTCAGACATCACAAGACTGCCCTCGTATTTTTCATTTTTTAGCGGATTTTGCGGTGTTGCGGCACTTGTCTATACTCATGGTGCAGTCGGGTCTTATGCGACCGTTTTTGCAGTAGTATTTGAACCCGTCGATGACCCCCTGTAGACCTATCGGGCACTCCTCGACGAACCGCGTAAAACTCGCGAGTTTCTTGAGAACCTTCGGCCCGATCGCATGCTCCATGCGACAGGCGTTTTCGTCGGCGAGTTTGGCGTCGATTCCCAGCACCTTTTCCAGAAACCGCGCCAGGCTCACGTGGCATTTGAAAATCTCCTGCGCGATATCCTTGCCCTTCGGCGTAAGGGTTACGAAACTATATGGAGTGTGGTCAACGTAACCCTTCTTCACCAAAACCTTGAGCGCGCCGGTAACGGAAGACATGTTCACGCCGAGCATGTCGGCAAGGTCTTTCGTCCGCGCCACGCGGTTGATCTGCTCAAGCCGCAGTATCGCCTCAAGATAATCCTCAAGGCTGCTGCTGAGTTTGACCTTCTCAAGAGTCTGTTGTTTTTTGACC
>JAUWEX010000216.1 GCA_030607235.1 Planctomycetota bacterium
CTGATGTCCTCGTCAAAGTCTTTTTCATCAGCACTTGAAAGCGTTTTATCCGTTTGGAAAAACCCCGCGTAGAGGACTTTTTCCTCGTCGGGCTTTTCTTGCTGGTCTTTATTGCCGAACGTTTGGGCGTGGTGGGTGCAAAGCGCCAGCATCGCCGCCGTCAGCCCGCAGATGATTAGTTTCTTGGCGATCATATTATTAGACCCTGATTTTTGATGATTGGATCGGAATAATTCCGCATACATATATTGATACGGTTGTTGTGCAGGATGGTTTGTATACCGGGAAATCGACCGATGCGCAAGAAAAAATCCGCACCCCCAGGCAGCGCCTGGAGGTAATAGGGGGAGCTGCCAACTCTAATACGCGCCCCTTGCGGTATCAGTTGCCAGAGTTGGGTTGAGCACCGCTCATGTTTTGCGAGGCGTCGCATTGCGGCGCGTGTTTCTGCAGGAATTGCGCTACTGCCTGCCAGTTGTAGCATCGCATTACTACCGGTGTGCATGCTTTGTCCGTGTTGAAATCCAGTGCGATTAATTGCTTGCCCGGATTTACGGCAAAGCGGCGCAGGGCGGCGTAGGGCCAAAAGTAGTTTTCTCGCTTCGACAGAATCCCCCGGACACCATAACCTATCAGGGCGACTACAACGGCTGATGCAGCACCAGCGAATATCGCCTCGAAGGCCTTGTCGGCATTGCTTTTCGCAATCCATAAGATGGCGAGAATGCCGCTCATAACGGCTATTATGGTTGCGAGAACAAGCAAGGGCATCACCGCACACATCGCATATTTGCGAACACGCCTGGCCGTTATCTGTACGCCCTTATTCGTCAAAGTCATGATGCCCTTGCCGCGATAGCGGCCACCCTGCGGAATCGGATCCACGTATGCCTGTCTGAATATGCCCGCCATCACAATTTTATCTTCGATGCCCGGTACGCCCCGATGCATAAGGATTTCCCTGACAATCTCCAGCGTTTCGGGTTGCCATTCGCCGCTTGCTCTGTTGTGCCATATGTTCACCAGCTCACGGCTCTGCTTACGCATTATCTCCATGCGAATTTCTTGTTTTTGCTTTTCGTCCATGTGTCTCAAGTACCCATGTAGTCGCGTATCTGCGGTTCGAACTTGCGATAGGTCTTCTTGCCGCCGATTATCTTGAATATCCGGTTGGCATAAAAGTTGTCGGTGTCGACGATAAGACCCCCCGCAAGCCTGCCGTACTGCACGGTCTTTATTATGTCGCGTGGTATGAATATCAGTCGCGCTGTGCCCATAAGTACCGCTTGCAGACCGTGCGGGTGCAGTTGCGTGATTTGTGCGTGGTACGTTTGCAGGGCGCGACCTTTGGCTACTTGGCGTTGTGTAACTTCGACAATCGTTCCGACGACGCCGAGCAACAGGCTGGCGGCGTTTTGGCCCGCATTGAGGTTCGCTAGTCCCGCGAAACACAGGCCTTTGTCCATAAAAATCAGGTCGCCCAGCAGATTGTTGTTCACCGGGTTGTCGGGGTTGGGCGTAGTGATCCGCGGTATGTGGAAGACCTCTACCGGTGGGTTGCCTTCGTTGATTGCGGTCAGCGCCTCCTGTTTGCGGCGCTGCTCCCATTGTGGCGCGCACTGCATGCAAAACAACAGATTGTCCCGTTTGATTTTCCCCGTACGCGCGTTAAGCGGCTTGTGGCATAAATGACATTCCTTCACAATCTTTCTCCCAGAAGAAACAGTGATTCATAATTCTAACGATACAATAGACGACAAATCCAGGAAAAACTTGCGCAAAAAATCGATTGCACAGCTAAATAGCAATTAGTGGGGGGTTCCGGCGGGGCAAAGCGGGTTTGACTTTGCGGGCGGCGGGCGATAGAATCACGGCGATGCATTTATCGGCAGGGGTATTGTGCACCAAAATCAGGACAAACGCAGGCAAACGAGAATGCTGGTTCGCATGGGCCGCGGGTTTCGTGAGGGTGGCCGCGGGATGCTGCACCGGATAAACCTCGACCGGCTTATCGGCACCCGGGGCGAGCGCTTTGCGGTCAGCCTTTACGCGCTGGTCTGCGGCGCGATCAGCATCGGCGTAATGGCCGGGGCGGCATGGATGAGCCACTCGGCGCTGATCTTCGCCTCGCTCGGCCCCAGCGCGTTTTTGTTTTACTACGCGCCTCGCTCGTTCGCCGCCGCGCCGCGCAACGCGCTTATGGGCCACTTTATCGGCGCGGTCGTGGGCTACGCGAGTCTGCGCATCTTTTTCTGGGGCGAAGATATCCATGCGATCACTCACGCCACGATGGACTGGCGTTTTATTTTCACGGCGGCGTTTTCGCTGGGTATTACCTCGGCGGTGATGGTTTTTCTTGACTCGCCTCATCCGCCCGCAGGCTCGACTACGTTGCTGTGTGCGCTGGGTTATTTCACCAGGATCGATCAGCTCGTGTTTCTGATGCTGGCGGTGGTGATGCTGACGATAATTTCAATCCTGCTTAACCGGCTTGCCGGTATACAATACACGATCTGGCCGGGCAAGCGGGAACGAATGTACAGAGAATAGTTTTTGCATTTCATCAGGAGTTGTTACATGACCAGGATTCTCAAGAATTACATCGGCGGAAAATGGGTAGCGTCCTCCAACAAGAAACTCGTAGACAACGTCAACCCCGCGACCGGCGAACTTATCTGCAAGGCGCCGCGCTCGACCGAAGCCGAAGCGGCCCGCGCCGTCGAGGCCGCCGCAAAGGCGTTTGAAAAATGGCGGCTTGTCCCCGCGCCCAAACGCGGCGAGATTCTCTACCGCGCCGCGCGGATTCTCGAAAGGAAGAAAAAAGAACTCGCCCGCATCCTCACGATGGAGATGGGCAAAGTAACCGCCGAGGCCGAGGGCGACGTGCAGGAGGCCATCGACACCGCCTACTACACCGCAGGCGAAGGCCGCAGGCTCTTCGGCGAGACGACGCACTCCGAACTGCCCAACAAGGCCATGATGTCGGTGCGCTGCCCTTACGGTGTCGTCGCGCTTATCTCGCCGTGGAACTTCCCCGTCGCGATTCCCGCGTGGAAGGGTTTCCCCGCGCTGGTTTGCGGCAACGCAGTGGTCTTTAAGCCCTCCACCGACACGCCGCTGACCGCCTACACCTTCGTCAGGATTCTCGAAGAAGCCGGCGTGCCCAAAGGCGTGATGAATCTCGTTTTCGGCTCCGGCGGCGAAGTCGGCAAGGTGTTCTGCACCCACCCCACGGTCAACGTCATCGGCTTTACCGGCTCCACCGAGACCGGCGTGGAGATCGACCGCATGGCCGCGCCGCTTAACAAAATCATCTCCAAAGAAATGGGCGGCAAGAACGGCATCATCGTCATGGACGACGCCGACCTCGAACTGGCGGTCGACGGCATCATCTGGTCGGCCTTCGGCACCAGCGGCCAGCGTTGCACCGCGGCCAGCCGCGTCATCGCGCACAAGAAGATCGTCAAGAAACTTAC